>JAJYZM010000030.1 GCA_021799935.1 bacterium
CGGTAAGTCTGCCCGTTATACTCGAATCCTTTTTCTATTAATTTTTTTGCGTTATCCCATGCCGCACCGCCGCTTGTCATAGAGATAGCGACAAAAAGCCCGGATATGATAGTTCCCAATAAAATCCCGCCGAGAACCTGCGGTCCCATCGTAAGACCGAAAACTATAGGACCTGCAATCGGAATAAACGCAGGCAGTATCATTTCCCTAAGCGAAGACTTGGTGACTATATCTACGCATTTGCCGTATTCGGGCTTGCCCGTGCCTTCCATAATGCCGGGAATCTCTTTAAACTGCCTCCTGACTTCGACTACTATGTCGCCCGCGGCTTTACCTACGGATTTCATCGCGAGGGAAGCAAAAATGTACGGAAGCATTGCTCCTAAGAAAAGGCCTATTAGAACTTTGGGCTGGGCTATGGAAAACGATATATCGGGAATGCCGACTTTAATTAAATCGGAATATTCCCCGAAAAGAACTATCGCGGCGAGAGCCGCCGAGCCGATAGCATATCCTTTCGTTACGGCTTTAGTAGTATTGCCTACCGCATCAAGAGCATCGGTAGTCTCCCTGACGTCTTCCGGAAGTTCGCTCATTTCAGCTATACCGCCGGCATTATCGGTAATAGGCCCGAACGAATCGACCGCTATTACCATTCCCGCCATAGAGAGCATACTGGAAGCGGCAACCGCGACGCCGTAAAAACCTGCAAAATAATACGAAAGCAGAATGCCGAAAGCGATTGCGATAACGGGAAGAGCTGTTGACATCTGTCCTACTGCAAGTCCCGCTATAATATTTGTTCCGTGGCCTGTCGTAGAAGCCTTGGCTATGGATTTTACCGGCGAAAAGCTCGTCGAAGTAAAATAGTCCGTAATTACGATTATAGCTCCGGTCAAAACAAGACCTACTAATGCGGCGTAATAATAATCAAGCGCAGAATATGAGCCTACGCCGTTCATAAATTTCATCGTAAAGAAATAATAAACTATCGCCGAAATTATCCCCGTAGCAAATAACCCTTTATATAATCCCTGCATAATCTTTTCTTTCGTGGGAGCGCTTACGAAGAAAACGCCTGCTATAGAAGTAAATACGGCTATACCGCCAAGCAAAAGCGGATAAAGTATAGCTTTCATTAATGCAGTTTCGCCGTAACCGTGTCCCCTGAAAGCGGAATAAGCCAATAATATAGATGCTATGATAGTTACCGAAAAAGTTTCGAATACGTCTGCCGCCATGCCTGCGCAGTCGCCTACGTTGTCGCCGACCTGGTCGGCTATAACTGCCGGGTTTCTAGGGTCGTCTTCGGGTATGCCCGCTTCGACTTTTCCTACTAAATCCGCTCCGACGTCTGCGGCTTTAGTATATATACCGCCGCCAAGCCTTGCGAAAACCGATATAAGACTGCACCCGAAAGCAAAACCTATTAACGAATTTATTACTCCGTCAAGACCGCTTACCGAATGGCCTATGAGCATAAAGACCGATATTCCTAAAACGCCCAGTCCGAGAACCATTAAACCGGTAACCGAACCTCCTTTAAACGCAAACTTCAATGCGGGTTTGACTCCTTTATGGGCTATCTGCGCAGTTCTGATATTTGCCCTTACGGCGTTAAACATTCCAAGATAACCGGCTAATGCCGATAAAATTGCTCCGAGTAAAAAACCGGAAGCCGTTAGAATTCCAAACTGCGGTATCCAGCGGCCACCGATATATATTAAAGCGAAAATAATAATTCCCACGATGGCGACGGTTCTGTACTGCCTGTTTAGAAAAGCTGTTGCGCCTTCCTGGATAGCTTTTGCAATCTGCTTCATTTTCTCGGAACCTTCATCGTGTTTAAGCGCCCATATCGTTACCGCTATACTGTATATAACGGCGATAAGACCCGCAACGATTCCGAAAAACATTGCCCAGTCAAATAGACTCATAACCTAAAACCCCCTGATTAAATTTTAATGAAATTAAATTTGACAAATATGTTAAAACATATCAACTAATTTCAGCGTTCTCGTTATTAAGGCTTTTAGCTTTTTCTTTTAGATTTGCAAAATAAATTGCGACCGGCCTGTATGCCAGATGCGACCATTTGGAAAAAGGAACTTCTATTACCAGCATCGGGAATAAAATCATCAAATGCGCCAGATATATATAGAAAATGGCGGATACGGAATAATTATAAACTATAGAGGCTCTCAGTAAAACTCCGGTTACGCCGGTTAAAAACAGCAGTATTACGAACATCCAGTCGGTATGATGCGAAAATTTGCTTCTTTCTATTTTTTTGGAGAGCCTCTTAACCGTAAAATAAACAGTGCCGAATATTAGACCTATGCTGGCAAAATAATCGAATAAAATTATATGCAGATATGGAAGGCTGTTTTCAGCCTGAAACCAGTCCAAAAAGAACACTATGCCTATAAACAATATGACATAGCTTATCATAAGAAAAAGATGCGTCAGCCAGAAATTATATTTTCCCGACGCAAGTTTTTTAGAGGACGATTCTTCGGAATCATCGCATTTCGCATATCTGTATTGAGTAAAAAAATTAAAAATCAGCGACCATGCTTCCGTAAAATAAAGTTTTAGCGGGATTTTAACGCCGGCATCGCTTAAAACGGTTTTTCTGAACATATTATAGATAAAAGACGTCAGCATTACTCCTAAAAATGCAGTTATAGGCCAGTCGAAAAAATAATCTATTTTATCCGGAGATACAGCCTGTGCCAGTGTAGCGCCTGCCGCAGGATGCAGTCCGAAAAGAACCGCCCATTCTATTAATACTCCAAGAGCGACTATTAATATAGCTATATACTCGGCATATTTCGATTTATATAAAATTTTCGATATTCCCGTCCAGTCGTATGCGCTTATTAAAAAACGGCGGAGCGACATCATCAGTTCTCCGGGTTCCGCTTTTCTTGGACAGTTTTTGGAACATTCGCCGCAATAATAGCATAACCAGGGGTCTAAGTCGCTTACTAACTGCTCTTTCATCCCCCAGCCCGCCATTATCATTTCTTTTCTGGGGAACGGCCTGTCTTCGGTCGATAACGGACAAACCGCGGAACAAGTTCCGCACTGGAAACATTTTTTGAAATTGCTTTCGCCTACTTCTTTTATGTATTTGACCAACTCGTTGTCGGTCTTTACTGCGGTATTTTTCAAAATAACCCCCCTTCTTAAAAACCTTTATATGGATTTGGTCCAAGCGATTTAACTTTGTTCACGAAATCTTCCACGATTTCCGGCAGTTTCATATAGTCTGAGAATTCAAGCTGTATCTGCCTTATCCTTTCTTCTTCCAGAACAAGCCGAGTAAGAGTTTCCTTGAGGTTCACCATCCTGTAGGATGCGAGTTCCGAACCTTTTGCAAAATGACACTGATAATCGTCCCCGAACTTGCAGCCCAGAAGCAGTATTCCGTCTATGCCTTTCGACAGGGCATCGGTATACCAGACGTTATTAATGGAGCCGAGGCATCTAACGGGTATTACCCTTATATTAGACGATAAATTTATTTTATTAAGACCCAATATGTCAAGCGCCGGATAGGCGTCGTTCTCGCATGCAAACACTAGTATCCTGTAATTTTCGTCGGTGGGTTCTTCCGGAATATAAAGGCTTTTTATCATGGAAGCTCCGATATCGGGCGAATAATTTTTAAAAGATATTATTCTAACCGGACAAGCGCCCATACAGACTCCGCATCTTCTGCATCTTTCGGGATTATATTTAGGAGTCCCTTTTTCGTCCTCGTCTATAGCGCCGAAAGGACACTCTTCGGTGCATCTTTTGCACTGGGTGCACCTCGGCAAATCAAAAAAAGGATAAGTCGTATCGTTTGAACGGGGATGAACGGACATGCCCTTAGAAGTCTGTTCGATGCACTGTATAGCTTTTAAAACGGCGCCTTTTGCATCGTCCACCGAAAAAACGGTATCCATAGGCATCCTGACGGAACCAGCAGGATATATCCCGGTTCTTCTCGATTCGTAGGGAAAGCATATAAAATTAGAATCGGGGAAACCGTAAGCCAGATCGGGCATTTCGTTCCCTTGCCTGTATGTAAGATTTAACAATCCGCTTTTAGCTACCTGAGCGGTTGAAACCGGCACCGAAGGCGGGCAGGATGCACCGCTTGCGGACACAGGATTGTCTGTCGTTAAATTAACGTTTAAATTATTAACGTCCTGAGCGCATGCGATTTCTCCCGAATTTGGAACCATGCCAGTCGCAAGCACTGCCATTTCTACGTTTAAATCTATATCTCCTCCGAAAAGGGTATTTTTTACTTTTAAATCTATAATATTATTATTTTTATCGTAAGATACGGCGGAAACATCGCCTTTAACCATGAAAATTCCTTCGTCGTCCTGCATTTTTCTGTAAAAATTTTCATATTCTCCGGGCGTTCTTATGTCTTTATATATTATATAAACATTTGCGTCCGGATTGTTTTTTCTTATCAATGCGGCTTCTTTGAGGGAAGACATACAGCAAACCGTCGAACAATAAGGCAGATGTTCTTCGTCTCTCGAACCCGCACACTGAATAAAGGCGATGGATTTGACGCTTTCGCCGTTAGACTTTCTATTTAGTGTAAAGTTTTCATTTTTGCCTTTGCCGCTTAAATCCGAATATAGCTCTTCGAGCTCTACGTTGGTCAACACGTCCGGGGTCAGGCCGTATCCTAGATAATCCAGCTTTTTGGCATCGTAAGGCTTCCAGCCCGTCGCTACTACAATAGAACCTATGGTTTCATTTATAACGCCGGCTTTATTGCTTTCGTCCGCAGGTTCGATTTCGACGTTGAACTTCCCCGGCGCGCCCGATACGGACTTTATTTTTGAATTTTTATATATTTTAATTTTTTTTGCATTTTCTACTTCGTTTATAAGCTCGTTAAGGCTTTCCCCTATATAAATATTTTTGTCGAAAGGGGGTTCGGTTTCCCATTTTTTATATTTTGAATACGGAAATCCTCCGAGGTTGGATTTTTTCTCGACCAGAACGACGTCGTAACCTGCTTTCGCCGAATTTATCGCCGCATTAAGACCGGTAACACCGCCGCCGACGACGAGAATAGTTTTATTTAAATCCTGAATGAGCGGTTCCGGAAAATCGGACTTTTTAGCCCTTGTAATTCCCATGCCTATATAATCCTCGGCAAGAAGCTGGGTATTGTTGTCGTTAGGCGGGCTTATCCATATAACGTGCTCTCTTATGTTGACCCTTTCGGTATGTATAGATAAAGGATTAAAATTAAATACGTCCTGTTTGGCGCGCATAGAACATGCCGCTATAACTACTTTATTAACCGACTTTTCCTCAATGTCTTTTTTTATCAGGTTTACGCCTTCTTCCCCGCAAAGGGCTTCATGGCTTATGCACACCAGCGGTTTGAAAGAATCTTTCGCGGTATTGACCAATCTTTCCACATTTAGACTTTTTCCTATATCGCATCCGGAACAGATATAAACCCCTACATTATTATCCATTTTAACTCCTCTTTCAAATAGGACCTTCTTCCTTTTTATTTTTTCCTTATTATTTGCTTATGGCTATTATTGTTAATTTATTCAAAAATGAGATTTTTTAAACGGCCGCTTTACAATTTAACGTTGCGCTGAATTACCGAAAGCGCCGCCGACGTAGCCGATTGGCCGGACATATATACGTCTAACGGAAATTTTGCGACTCCGGCGGAAAAGATGCCCGCGTCAAAATCCTCGTTGAATATGAATCCGTTTTCGTCTATGTCTATTTTTATATCGCCGCCTATTTTTATATTGCTTAAATCGTCTTTAATATTGGGATACATTCCTCCGGCCAGAACGACCATTTCCGCCCTGAACTTAATTTTTTTGCCGGAAAGCATATCTTCGACGTCGAGCATAAGGTCTCCGGTTGAACGGTCTTCCGAAATTTTCCCGACGATGCCTTTATTGAATTTAATATTTTCGTCGCCGTTAGCTTTATTGAGAAAATTTTCATATCTTCCGGGGGTTCTTAAGTCTATATAGAAAATGGTAGGGCTCGACGAAGGGTTTTTTTCTCTAAGATAAAGAGCTTGTTTTAAAGATGCCATACAGCAGACTGCCGAGCAATAAGGAAGATGATTTTCGTTTCTTGAGCCTGCGCACTGAATAAAAGCGACGTCGTTAACTTCTTTGCCGTCCGAAGGCCTGAGTATCCTGCCGTTAGTGGGGCCGGTTTCGGCGGCGAGCCTTTCCATCATAACGTTGGTAATTACATTTTTAAATTTTCCGTAACCCAAGTTTTCTAATTTTTCTAAATTATACGGCTTCCAGCCGGTCGCAAAAATAATATCGGAAACCTTAAGCTCAAAAACGCTTTCTTTCGCATTCAGGTCGATTGCATTATATTTGCAGGCATCTTCGCATTTTTTACAGGAAGAAAATTTGCAATATTCTTCGTCCACTGTATATTTCAGAGGAAATGTGGATATATTTGGCAGGTATATCGCTTTTGTCGTATCCATACCGTAGTTAAAATCGTTCGGCCTGTTTTCCGGACACTCTTTGACGCATTCCCCGCAAATTGTGCAGTTATCGTTTATATATTGAGGTTTTTGGCGAATTTTTACGGTATATCCGGTTCCGGCTTTTTCTTTGCTTATTTCTTCCACTACGGAAGACACGTAAAATTTTATATTGTCGGAGGGCGAAGATTTTATCCTTTTGGTATTGATTTCAAATCCGCAGAACGGAGGGCATAGTTTGGGAAAATATTTATACATCTGCAGAACTCTCCCTCCAAGATACGGTTTTTTCTCGACGATACAAACTTTTTTATCGACCGCTTCCGTAATTTCAAGCGCGGCCGAGACTCCGCTATGTCCGCCGCCGATTATAAGAACGGGGTTTCCGTTATTTAACTCGCTCAACTTTAAATCTCCATTGCTAAGTTTTAATTAATTTAAATTTTAGCCCGCATTTCAAAATTTCCGCCTATCGGACGGAACGCTTCGTTTCTTGCAGTTTGTCGATTACCCGATGCCGGTTGCGATTTGTATGTATTTTCGGGCATTATTACATTATTACAAGGTTTTTGCGCATATGCATATTATTATTTAAATACGCGCATATTAACCCCCTCCTCCGTACGCGGAGGAGGGGGAAATAATCACTGCTATAACGCATGCCGTTCCTTATTGACGTTTTTAATTCTTAGGAATTAATTCTATATAAGCCTTTTTAAATAATTCCGGCTGTCCCGTCGTCATATTCATTTTTGAATTAACGAACACCTTCCAGTTGGCTTCGTCTAATTTTGGATGATCGGTTCTGTAATAGAAACCGGGGTACCTTGTTTCTTCCCTGAATAAAACATGCCTTAAATGAAGCTCTCCGACTACCGACCTGTGGTAATTCTCCCATGCTCTCATGAGTTCGTGCAGATTTGAAGCGGCAAGCTTCGGCGCATCTTCCTTAAGTTTATTTAAGAGGTCTAATCCTCTTAAAAGACTTGCTTCGCTTGTCCTGTAGAATGTAGAAGTACCGGCAACATATTCGTCCATAAGCTTGTTTAATCTGAATAAGTAAAGTCTAGGCCTGATATAGTTCGGGTTGACATTCGGTTCCGTCGAATAATCTTTGAACTTTTCGTATGTAATCATAGGTCCGTAGATTTTTTCGGCAAGGGTTTTATTGTCGGTATGAACGGTGGGCGTATAACCCGGATCGTCCAATATAAATCTTACGGCGGATTTTGCCGCAATCCTTCCTTCTACGTAAGAACCTGACGAAAATTTATGTCCGGACGCTCCGACTCCGTCTCCGCCGGTGAAAAGGCCGTTAACGGTCGTCATGCGATTATAACCCCACTGCCATTCTTTAGGGGCTATGTCTTCCGGTCCGCTGACCCACATTCCGCAAGCTCCCGAATGAGAACCTAAGAAATACGGTTCCGTCGGCATAACTTCGGAATTTGTTTCGCCCGGGTCTATATCCATAGATGCCCAGAGTCCGGCCTGCGCAACCGTCATATCAAGGAAATCTTCCCATGCGTCGGCTTCAAGCGATTTCTTCCTCTTTTCGGGAAGAGTTTCGAAAAGCGTTTTCATAGCTCCCGAAGTATTCATATAGAACGGACCGTTTCCTTCCATCCAGTCTTTTAGCATAACATGGTTCCACAAGCAGGTCGCCGGAATTTTGGCCTGCCCGTATGGCCTGATGTCGTCTAACATAGATCCCCATTTTTGCATATAATCCTCGCCGTGGGCGTTTAACACTCTTGATTTGAACAATGTAAACCAAGCGCCGACGGGACCGTAGCCGTCTTTAAAACGGTTAGGAACGAATCTGTTTTCCATGGTGGTCATTTCCGCTCCGGCATGATATCCCATCGCATACGTAGAACCGGCATTCCATATGGCGTACCATGTTCTTCCCATACCTTCCGCCTGAGACCTCGGCCTGAAGACGTTGACCGCGCCGCCGCAAGCCATAATTACAGCTTTTGCCTTAAATATATATATCTTTGCTTCTCTTAAGCTGAAACCTATTGCTCCCGCAACTCTGTTCGGCACTTTTTCGTCCATAAGAAGTTCGGTAACGAAAACCCTTTCAATGATGTTCTGTTCGCCGAGGGCTTTTCTGGCGGCTTCCGCCACTAATACTTTGTACGACTCTCCGTGAATCATTATCTGCCATCTTCCGGCTCTAAGAGGCTTAGCGCCTTCAGCGATACTCCTTGTATCCTCTTCGTCTTCCTTGAATATCGGAAGGCCGAATTTTTCGAAAAGCTGAACGGTGGAATCTACGTGTCTGCCTACGTCGTAAATAAGGTCTTCCCTA
>JAJYZM010000031.1 GCA_021799935.1 bacterium
TTTTTTTTGCGAAAAATAAGGAAAAAATTTTTCCACTTCCATTGTTCTGGTGTTTAAAAGATTTGCTATTTTTTCGGCGTCCGTATTAAAATTTACAAATTCCTTAAGCCAGTTCAAGCTAACTTTCAATTTAAAATTCCTCCTTTTTTATAAAAAATCTATTAAATAAAATCAAATAAGCCCGGCTGAGCCGATAAATCGTCTTCGTCAAATTTTTCGGAGTATATTTTATTATATACCTGCGTCATCTCTTCGGCGGCTTCCGTTATATCGAAAGAAAAATCTTTATTTAACTTTAAACCCGAAACCCCTAATCCTCCGAAAAGAGATTTTAAGCCCATATTATCTTGGGAATTCATAAGTTCCAGATTATATTCCGGCACAAAAACGGGTCTTTTCTGCTTTATAGAAAAACTGCACGTTTTCATAGTTCCGCTTTTTATCGGCGAAGACACGGCAAACGTTCCAAGTCCCGAACCGCTTTGCAGTCTGTCCCTCGCGATTAAATTTTTAGAAGATATTTTTTCATGCAAAGGCAGTTCCGAAACTACAGCTCCGCCGTTTAATATAATTTCGTTATAAAGGTCTCTGTTTTCCGGCGGATACGGAGGCGAAAGCAAACCGGAGCCTATATAAGCAACGGTATATCCGTTATTTTTTAACGCAGTTTTGTGCGCCGCCGCGTCTATTCCCGTTGCAAGTCCGCTTATTACTGAATAACCGTATGAACATAACTTTATAGTAATATTTTTTGCAAGTTCCAACGCATAATCCGGCGGTTTCCTCTGTCCGACGACCGCCGCCGCAAATCTTAAGTTTTCCTTTAGTATTCCTTTATAGTATAAAATAGGAGGTTTTGTTTTTATAAGCCTTAAATTGGAAGGATATAAAACGGAATTAAAAGTAATAATTTTAATATCGTTTTTAGAAGCTTCTTCTATTTCTTTAATAGCATCGAAGAATGCAGTCCTTATTATTCTTGAATTTGTTAAAATTTTTATATATTCGGCTTTTAATCCGGCTCTCATAAAATCGGACTTTTCCGCGCTAAAAATTTCGCATGGATTCTTAAACGTCTTCAATAAAAAAAATATATGCTGATTCTGAAGACCTTTTATCTTCTTCAGCGCAAGAGTGCATATTAAATCATCCATTAATATCCTCTACTCCGAAACCG
Organism: bacterium; assembly: GCA_021799935.1. Next base: position 1,178 of record JAJYZM010000031.1, read on the forward strand.
CTGGCAGAACATGTTTTACCGAGAAACAACCCCGTAACGGTATTTGCGCCTTTTTTTAATAAGGCATATTTTATACGGGCAAATGTCTTTCCGGTAGTCAAAATATCGTCCAGAATTATTATGTTTTTCTCTTCAAAGTTGTATCTATCCGCGACCGAAATATGCGCTAAATCCTTTTTTTTAGACTCGATATCTCCGATGTGCCCGGGTTTATGTCCCATATCGCACACTATCGCCCCTTCAAGAGTGTTGACGGTTCCCAACGCCGAAATATATGAACAAACAAGCGCATTCGAATAAACATCTAAATAGGAATTGCTTGGAGGAACCGGAAGAATCAAATCGTAAAAATAAAAATAATTATATATAATATTATTTAAAATTTTGGCGAAATAAGCCGTTATCCCGGGATCTCCTTTTTTGTATTTTAATATATACTCGGAATGTTTAACGGCATCTTCATCCGGCTGCGCTTTTTTATTTTTGGGAATATAGTCCTTAAGATAAAAATATTCCCCGTTTTTATCGGCATAGATATTATTATATTTTCCGGCCATTATTTAAATATCAGATTTTAAAGAAATTAGAATAATTTAATCTATAATATGATAAATCTTTATTTTAAAAATTTCAATTTTAATCTGTCCTGTTATATAGGAACTATGATTTATTCCGAATCTGATAAGGAAGATTTTATAAAAATGGCCGCGGAATTTAAAAATGATTATAAATTATATTCTTTTAAAGCCTTAAAAACCTATTTTAATTTTAACGGCGGCATAGCATCTCCGTTAGGCTTTCCTTTTAAAGATATTGCAGGATTTTTATCCGCAAAGTTCATTATGCTGGAGGACGTAGAAATAAAATGCCTGTCGGATGCCGCATTATTAAATGCCGTTTGTGATTTTGTTATAAACAGCCCCGTTGTTTTCTGCTTAAGAACCGATAAGGATTCCGGAATCGACGATGTTTTTTCTTTATATTTAAATTACGCTAAAAATTCCCCCGAATATATGATTTTGGATGTTTACAAAACTCGCTTAACCTTTCTGACGGAAACCAGAATGATATATAGCGGAAAACACGGAGGCCATACATCTTCCATGGCTAACTTTATCCTTAAAATTAATGCTTTAGGGTTTTACATTAAAAAAGCTCCTTCGGAAAATTGCGGTAAGCCGTATCTGTTTTTTTCCAACGATAAAAAATTTGAAATTAAAATAGCGGCTGTTCCTTTTAGAATGAATACCGCTTCAAACGGAGAATTTATTTCAAAAAACGGCATATCTATAAATGCTACTTTAACGGATATTTATTTTTATCCCGATGAATTAATTAATAAAATTAAAATATTTCTCGGAACTTCCAGAAATATGCGCAAATCTATTATTAATTGCCGATATAATAAAACCTCGGCAAATAAAACGGCTTTCGACAAAATAAGCGTTATTCAGGATATATCTGTAAAAGAAATATTCTCGCCTCAACTTATTATTGCGGGAGCGGGTTCCGGAAAGACTAAAATTATAGTGAATAAATTTTTATACCTTTTAAATTTTATTCCTTCGGATTCTATAGTAATTTTAACATTTACAAATAATGCGGCAATAGAAATAAAAAATAGAATTGCATCGTGCTTGCGGTCCAAAGGGATTAAAAATAATTTAATAGGCGGTAAGATTTCAAATATTTTTACATATCACAGTTTCTTTTATTCCATAATAAAAGAATTTTATAAAGACCTGGGATTTAAATCCCCGCCTTTAATTAACGAAAACCGCGATAATTTCGGTGAAACCGCGGACAGAGCTTTTATATCTTACGACGAGATTATTTTATACGTTATAGAACTTTTCAGAAATAACGATATCGTATTAGAAATCGCTTCGCGGTTCAAATATATACTTATAGACGAATATCAAGATTTAGATTTTTTGAGCGACTATATAATTAAAAAAATAGATTTTGCAAGGGGCGCAGTCATGTATGCCGGCGACGACGACCAGGCAATATACGGATTTAACGGCGGCGATTCTTTTAACATATTATTCTTCGACCTATTTTTCCCTTCCGGAAAAGTCTTTGTCCTGCAAAATAATTTCAGGTCGCATTATAAAATCGTCGATTTCTGTAATTCGATAATAAATAAAATTGCTTTCAGGTATCCTAAAAAATTAACGGCGAAAACAGGAAACGGCGAACCGACGGCGCTTGTGAGTAAAAGTAATCCCGTTAATGTTTTAAGATTTAAAAATAAAAATGCGGAAACGGAATTTATTAAAAAAATGTTCAACAAATTGATTTCGCAAGGAAAATCCGCCGCTATTTTGGCAAGGACGCAAAGGGAAGCCGAGTATTTTGAAACTATTATCGGAGGAATTTATCCCGATAATAGTTATTCTCGTAACGGCGGCGGATTTATAGGAACTATACACCGGAGCAAAGGGCTTGAATTCGACGCCGTGTTTATAGCAAACGTAACGCAGGGTAATATACCGCATTTGAAAAGCGTATCGACGGCAAATAGGTCGCGGGATGCCTTAAAGCATCCTTTCATCGAATTTTTAGGAAAAAATGCCGAACTTAAAACCGGCCAAAACGATGAGGCTAAACTATTTTACGTTGCCGCTTCAAGAGCTAAGGAAAAAATTTTTATTACTTATTCGGGAGAAATATCGGAGTTCTTAATAGATTAAAATTGTCAAAACTGTTTAAGGATATCTAGGTTTCCCTGATAAAGCAACCTGAGGTCGTTAATATTATATTTCAGCATTACGATTCTGTCGAATCCCATTCCAAATGCAAAACCTTTATATTCTTTGGGATCGATATCCGCGTATTTAAAAACGTTAGGATGAACCATTCCGCATGGAATTACTTCTATCCATCCCGTATTCTTACATACCCCGCAACCTTTTCCGCCGCAAAATACGCACTCTATATCTAAATCTAATCCCGGTTCTACGAAAGGATAAAAAGCCGGCCTAAAGCGGGTTTTCCTTGCGCCGAGAAGATGCCGCACGGTTTCTTCCAGTATCCCTTTTAAATCCGAAAGTTTTACGTTTTTATCGACAAAAAGCCCTTCCATTTGATTAAACATAAAAAGGTGGGTCGCATCTACCGCTTCGTACCTGTAGCATCTGCCTGGCGCAATTACCCTTAGGGGAAGCTGTTTTTTTTCAAGAGTCCTTGCCTGAACGCTTGACGTATGTGTTCTCGGAACCATTCCGTTAAGAAGATAAAAAGTATCCCAAACGTCTCTTGCGGGATGCTCAGCCGGTATATTAAGGGCATCAAAATTATAATAGGTAGTTTCAATTTCAGGACCTTCGACTATCTCGAAACCCATCGAAGTAAAAAAATCGGATGCTTCTTCTAAAACTGCGGTTATAGGATGCTTATGCCTTATTTCTATATAATTGCCCGGAATAGTCAAATCGATACCGCGTCCGCTTAAAAACCTGCCGCGTTCGGCAATTGAAAGTTCATCTTTTTTGCAGTTATAAATGTTCTCTATCCGGTTTTTGACTTCATTCGATTTAGAGCCGATAATTTTCTTTTCTTCCGCTGAATATAGATGAATATTATGCAATATCGCGGCGATTTTACTTTTTTTGCCGGCAAAATTACGAAACCTGCTCTCTAACTCGTCTAAATTGTTTGAAGAATTAAGAAGTTTTTCGGCATCTTCCGAAATTTTATTTATTTCGCTTATAATTTCAGGTTCATTATTCATATCGATATATTATTAATCTTTTTATATAAATTTTCAAGCGTGAATTTGCCTTATCTATAAAAAACCCGTAATTTAAAATATTTTAAATTACGGGTTTTAATATATCGGCAAACCGTTTTTCTGATTTAAACGGAACAATCAGGGTTTTAAATAAGCATATCCTTCGGATTCCCTTAAGATAATCTCTCCCTGCGCGGACGGAACTATTTTTATAAAGGGATACAGCTTCGAAACGGGAATATGCAGTTCATACAGACTGTTTGCGCACTGAACAAGCTCAACTCCCAACTTTTTAAGCTGCAATAAAGCTTTTTCGCGACCGTTACCTTTAAAATAAAGATGCGTTCCGGCGCTGAATGCCTGAAGTTCTATTTTTATATGCCCTTTAAGCCTCGGGTCGTTTAATGCGTTATGAATATTGTCGATAATTTTATTCATTTTAATTTTATTGTTTGCGCTTATTACGTAAATTGCATGATAAATTTTTCCGGGAACATAAGGCGCGCCCATGGTATATTTCGGCTCAATCGATAAATTTGGATAATATTTTCTGACGCCTTTAACATTGTGCCAACCGTACCATCCTGCCGGATGCGCAACGGGCGCAACCCCTCTCCATCCTGCAAATGCATTAGAAGCTAACGAAAATACTATCGCCGAAAACACTAAAACAGAAATGCTTAAAAGCGTTTTAATACTTTTGTTTTTCATTTCTCTTTTCTCCTTTTAAATTTAAATTAGATTTTATATATTAAACTTAAAACTTTAGAGTTATCTTTTATAACTAAAATTTTCGGTAAACTCTTGCCCGCTTACGTCGGTAAGTATAAGTTTATAATTTCCGGGCTTTAAAGATTCAGCAGTTTTTTTATTAATAGGCAGACTGATATCCGCCTTAGCTCCAAGCTGCATTACCATACTGTATTTATTTATGAAAGTCCTGTTGATATATCTGTTATGTATGACCGTCATAGGCAATTTTTCGATAGCTTTTTGATTCCATATATAAACGGGCTTTCCAGCAGAGTCGTTAATCTGAGCTTTTATAATATAAGCAAAAGCGGCTCCGCTGCCGCCTGTTCTATAAACTACAAAATTCAGATTGCCGTTTGCAATTTTAGCGTCAGAAACCGACACTGCCAATTTCTTCCCGAAATTATGAAGATTTCCCCAAACTCCGCCCTGAAAGAGCTGGTTGGTGCCCATAGTGACCAGTATAGCAAATATAGCAAATACCGCATTCCATGTTTTAAATCCCTTTCCCCATAGCGGACCGTTTCCTATTAATCTATAGATAAATGAGTTCGCGGTTTTCGGCCACATATTTCTTACTATATCGTCGAAAGACCAGGTACTGCCGGCAAATAGTATTAACAAGCCGATAGTCATTTCTACCGAGCCGACCTGCCACTCGTCGAGGCAGGTAGCGCCGAGCCAACCTGAGCCGAATAAAATTCCGAAAGCGAGCGCAACCGCCCCTAATCCGCCGAGCCTTGAAAAAAGGCCGAATATTAAAGATAATCCGACGAGGAATTCTATTACGGTAAACACGTTGAGGAATACTGCCAATGCCTGCGGATGCAGGATTAAAAGATGGATTAAACTTCCTACGCCCATGAAATTGCTCGCATGAGGCAGGAATGTATTAAACTTGTGGCCTACCCATAAAGGCGAATTCGGCTGAAGCTTTCCGCTTGCAAGAACTACCCTCCTCCATGCGGCCGAAAAGAACATCCAGCCCAAAACTAATCTTAACGGGATAGCCGCATAACCAAGATAGCGGTATATTGAACTGTCTTCGATTTCATTTGGATTTTTAGACATATATATTACCCCCCCCTATTATAATAATAAATTATTATTAAATTAAAGCGCCGGGCAAATGCATTTTAGTGTATTGCCCGACGCCTGTTATTATAAATTTATTTATAATTAAGGAGCGGTGAATCCGAAACGCTCGAATATTTTTAAACATTCTTTGCTTTTCAAGAAATTCAGCCATTCCTGGGCGGCTTTAGTATTGGGAGCGCCTTTAACCATAGCGCCGCCGTATAAAGCAACCGTATTTTCTTTAGCGGGAATATTGATTTCGGTAATAGGATTTCCTATCATTTCTTGAAATTTAGCCTCAGATTGCCATGTTACGCCGGCATCCGATTTCTTCTGCATAATCCTCATAGGGGTTTGGCGATGATGTATATGAGTCAAATAAACTCTGCCCGACTTTACTCCATAGTTATAGACGGACTGTTCCAATTTTTTCCCGCCCGCTTTAACAAGCGAAGCCTTAATTTGATGGGCTATGCCTTCAAACGCCGGGTTAGGCATAGACAGTTTCAATTTAGGATTGCCGAGGCTTTTTAATCCGGTAATATGATACGGATTTCCTTTATACGTCATAATAGCAAGGTCGTTTTTTCCGTAGGTGACTATCTTTCCGGTCGTCATACCTATTCTATTGGTAAAATGAAGTTTTTTTGCGCCGGCCATATAGATATCCGGCGAAAAATGCATAGTCAGATTTCCGAGGGTAACGGTGTTATTGTGCTTCCAGACTCTTACCAGCATGCCCGGAGGAATCGTTATATAAAATACATGCTTAACGTTAGGATATTTTTTCATAAATGCTTTCACGACATGGGGCAGTACGAAAAATATATTGCCTCCGATAAATATCACTAAACTTGACTTGGGATGCAAAGTAACGGCAGTAACGTTTCCGTGAAAATCCGGGTTGTTATCGACCGTCATAGGACTGAAATGATACCCTTGATTTACCGACGGGTCTCCGTTTTTGCACCATGGCGGGTATACGCCTTTAATACCAAGAGCGAAAGAAGCTTCGGACATAGAAGCGGTTAAAACAAATACCAATGCCAAGCTTAGCGCCAGCATTCTAAGCAAACGAAATGAACGCATAATTCTTTAACCTCCAATGTTAATTTTTTTGATTGATTTGAATTTAGCCGATAATTATGTAAAAATGCCGAAGATTTACTTATAACATTTAAAATATACTACTTATAAAAATATAAGTCAATAAAAAAATGTTTTTATACTAAAAAGAAGTTAAATTTAATATCGGATAATAGTTTTAATTGGTGCCGAGGGCCGGAATCGAACCGGCACGGAACTAAGTTCCGAGGGATTTTAAGTCCCTTGCGTCTACCACTTCCGCCACCCCGGCAATTTATCAAATGCACGGCGTACAAAAATAATAAGTATAATTTATCTCATAAATATATAATTTTGTCAAATTGAGCATATATATATTACCAAATACCGGTTTCTAAATATTTATCTATCGCTACCGCGGCTTTTTTCCCGGCTCCCATCGCAAGTATGACGGTTGCGGCTCCTGTTACTATATCGCCGCCGGCAAAAACACCCTTTTTTGTAGTTTTTCCGGTGTTCTCGTCTGCAATTATATAACCCCACTTGTTTAAGTTCATTCCGGGCGTAGAAGTAGGAACTATCGGATTTACGTTTGTTCCTATTGCTATAACCGCTGCGTCTATCGGCGTAATGAACTCCGAGCCCTTTATCGGTATCGGTCTTCTCCTGCCGCTTTCATCGGGCTCTCCCAGTTCCATACGCTCGCATTCTACGGCTGTAACGTTATGGTTTTCGTCCCCTATAAATCTAATGGGATTTATTAAAAATTCGAATTTAACGCCTTCTTCTTCGGCATGATGAACTTCCTCGAGTCTTGCGGTCATCTCTTTTCTGGATCTTCTATAAAAAATTCTTGCGTCGTCGTAACCGAGCCTCAAACCGGTTCTTACCGCATCCATTGCGGTATTGCCGGCTCCAAAAACGACTAATGTTTTGCCGCATTTAATCGGCGTATCGTATTCGGATTTATTATAGGCGCGCATTAAATTAACGCGGGTAAGAA
>JAJYZM010000032.1:0-4761 GCA_021799935.1 bacterium
AAGAAAACTTAAAAGAAGCTTTTGCCGGAGAATCCCAGGCAAACAGAAAATATATAGCTTTTGCAAGGCAGGCGGACGCCGAAGGTTATCACGAGGTTGCCGAGCTTTTCAGGACGATATCGGAAGGAGAAACCGCCCATGCTATCGGACATTTGAATCATTTGCGCTGGATAAAATCTACCGTGGAAAATCTTAAGGCGGCTGTCGAGGGGGAAAAGTACGAAGTTACGGAAATGTACCCGAAAATGGCTAAGGAAGCGAGAGAAGAAGGCAACGAAGAACTGGCGGGCTGGTTCGAAATGGTTGCAAAAGCGGAAAGCGCCCACATGAAAGCATTTGAAAAAGCGCTAAAAGAGTTGACGTAAAATAAAGAATAGCAATCAGAATTCCTTAGAAGAGAATTTTTTAAACATAAATTTATCTTTATATAAAAAATCCTTTAAAATATAAATTTTAATAGTCCTTATAGTTTGGCCGTATTTGCTCTTTATGCTTATCTTTTTTACGAAGGAACAGCTTGAAAAGTTGCGGCACAAACTTTTTTCTAATTTGCCGCCGTATTTCGTATTTATTACGTAAAGAAAGTTGCGCCCCTTTTTATTTTCAAAGTCGTTCCATAAAGAATATTCGTTATCCCTTATGAAATAATTAAACGAGTAAGTCTGCGGTTTTCCTTCGACGTAATATGCAAGTTCGCTCGCCGTCTGGAATCTTCTTGAAGCTATAAGCAGCCGGTCTTTTTCATGCTCCTTAAGTATTTTGCTTACTTCCGCGCCCATTTCTTTCCAACCCAGCATATCCCTCAACGGACTTTTACTGATTTTAACGTTTATAAAAGGGCTGAAAACCGGATAATACGGCGCAATAAAAATAATAAGAGAGAATACAAGCCCGGTAAAAAAAGACAAACCGTAAAAATAAATCATAGCTTTTTTTATTACGCCCGACGTCAAGGCGGCATATAATCTGAAGGACAAAAGGAAAGCAAGCAGAAAAGCCGGAAAATATAAAAATACCGGCCAGTTAGGCTGAACCGTCGTTTTTGTGCATTGATATACGAAATATAAAAAGGGAACTAAAGAAGCCGTCGAAAGAACCGTATATATATCGTTCTTTTCTTTTAAACCCAGATACATGCCCGCAAATGCCGCGGACGTAATAATTATGAATAAAAACGGTGAAATTATGCCGGCTTGGGATATTATAAATAAAAAAAAGTTGGATAAAAAAATGCCTAAATTTTCGTACCCGCCGGATAACGTTAAAAGATGCCTGAAAGATACGAAATCGTTAGAGTAATTCCATATTATTACGGGCGCAAACATAACCGCGGATATTAAAAAAGCCAGATAAGGTTCTTTTCTTGAAAAATATTTCCGGTGTTTTTTGCTCAGCAGAAGGAAAACAAAAACTATTATGTATATAAAGACCGCCGTATATTTGCTTAACAATGCAAATCCGGTAGAAATACCGATTAGATACCAGTAATAATTTTTTTCCGTAACGACAAGATATACGAGGAACAGAACGGTCAATGAAAAAAACAGCATCTGCAGGTTTCCGTAAACTATCAGCACGGAGCCTACGTTAAATATGGGTATGGCGTTTAACAGCACCGCCCAGATTAACGAATGCAGAGTTTTCCCCGTTATTTTTTTTAGAGCGGCAAATACAAGAAACGACAGCGACAGCGATATTAGAGGAGCGGCTAACCTGACGAAAAACTGCGAGTTTAATTTTCCGAAAAGCGTCGTAAGGGCTATGGTATAAGCTACCATAGGCGACATATCGTAATAAGAAAGGGACAGATGCCTGGACCATTGCCAGTAATAGGTTTCTTCGGGAATCAGGTCTATTTTCGTTATAAGTATAAGCCTGACCGCAAAAAGAATGAGCAGGACGAAGAAAAAAGAGTATGCGGCTATTTTGTTTTTGTTCATAATTTATAATTTTTTTAGAAACATTATACGATTTTTGAATTTAAAATTAAATCAAAAAGATTATAATTTTTATAAAAAATAATAAAAAAACTTGACATTCAATTTAATTGAGGTTATCTTAATAATATTATTAAAGGAGGCTCTTAAAAAGCCGATATATATTATAGACTATATACGTATAATTCTCATACGGGGCTATTATGGCTTTAAAATTAGGCATAGGTTCGAAAACGGGCGTCGGAGTCGATATAGGTTCCAACTCGCTTAAAGTTCTCGAACTGTCAAAGTCGGGACGCAAATATTATATCGATGCTCTTGACATAATAGACCTGCCTGCCGGCGCCGTCGGCGGCGGCACGGTAAACGACGCCGCATCGGCCGCATCCTACCTGAAAAGCTCTTTTTCCAAACTCGGCATCGGCGAAAAAAAAGTCGCCATAGGAATACCCTGCAAACATGTCATAATAAAAACAATAGAAATGCCTAAAATGAAGCCTAACGAGATTGATTCTTCAATATATTACGAGGCGCAAAGATATATTACGTACGATATTAACGAGGTATTTTTAGACTACATCGTTTTGGGCGATTCGCCTAACGATGCCGGCAGTAATCTGATAATGATAGTTGCCGGGAAAAAAGATATCGTCGAGAATCAGATGGAATTTATTCATCAATGCGGATTAAATCCCGCCATAGTGGACGTAGATTGCATAGCGCTGGAAAATATGTTTAATTTTAATTATCCGGAAGAATTCGACGAATTGACGGCCATAGTAAAAATTGGGGCGTCGGAAACGAACGTCCATGTGCTTCAGAAGGGCGTAAATTTATTCAGAAGAGATATACCCATAGGCGGGATGAATATTACCGAAGAAATAGCAAAAAAATTCCAGATAGACCTTAACGAAGCGGAAAATATAAAAATCGGCAATTTAGGCGGCAGGGGCGATGATTTTAAATCCGATTATTCGATATACCTCGATATGATACTGTCGAGGGTGACGTCGGAAATTCAAAGAACGATAGATTATTTTGCAGCAAACAACGACAAGCAGTATCCAAAAAAAGTTTACCTGACCGGGGGTTCAAGCAAATTGCACGGTATTTTGGAGGATATAGAATCAAAAACAAATATTCCGGCAGTTAATATAAATCCTTTTAGAAATTTGCTGTTCAAACAGGATATAGCGGAAGATAAGAGCCATTTTTTTGCCGTCGCGGTCGGATTGGCATTAAGGGGAGTAGATTAAATTGATTAAGATTAATTTAAATAAAAAACCCAAAAAGATAAAAATAAGAATAGAAACCGGCGGTCTTCGGAATATGTTAATTTTTATTATAGTTCCGGTAGTTCTTGCCGCTATAGCGGTTTTCTTTCTCCAATCTTCCATAGATAAAAAAATCGGCGCTTTAAACGAAAGCATAAAGACATATAACGAAAAGACGGCAATGTTAATGCCTAAGGTAATAAAAGCAAACTCATTGAAAGCAAAAGAATCTCAAATTCTCGAGAAGATTAACGTTATTAAAACCCTAAAAAAAGAACAGATGGGTCCTATAGGATATATTTATTATATTACGGCGGCAATTCCAAGATTTGCATGGATTGACTCTTTAAAATCTAATAAAGGAACGCTTTCCGTTACGGGAGTAGCTCTGGACGGACAGGTAGAATCGATATTTATGAACAATTTAAGCCAAACGGGCTTTTTCGGCGGAGTGAGTCTGCTCCAGACTTCGGAAGTCAAGAAACAGGGTTTAAGGCTTCAAAGTTTTGCTTTAACTATGAACGTAAAAGGAAAAAGATAGGGCGGCGCAACAGAATGGATATTAAATCGATTAAATCGAAGATAAATTTCGGCAATCCGGCGGTTCTCGGAACGGTTATAAGCATTATTTTATTTATTGCGATAATGGGGATATACTATTATTTCGTCTATTCGGGACTGAGGGTAAAAGCCATGCAAAAACAGACGGAATTGAGCGGGATAACCGCAAAATATAATTCGTATTTAGCGACGGTCAGAAGCTACCCCGCGTTATTAAAGCAGTATAATAAACTAAATAAAGAATTTGCGGGGCTTCTTGCGGAACTTCCGTCTAAGAAAAATATACCCCAGCTTTTGATGAAAATTTCAAACTATGAAAAAGTTCTGAATCTTAATTTAAAAATGTTTAAGCCTGAAAAAGGCGCCGCCAAAGGTTTTTACGAAACGGTCCCGTTTTCTATGAATATAAGCGGAGATTTTTATAACGTCTATAAGTTTTTTTATAAACTTGCGGTCATGAAAAGAATAGTCGATGTGCACAACGTTGCTATTTCAAGGGCTTCCAAGGGGCATAAGGTTTCGGTTTCTTTCGACGGAACGGCTTTCTCTTTCATAGGCGCTCCTCCGGTTAAGCCTCAGGTTAAAACGGCGGCGAAGGCGGCTGCGGTTAAAAAACCGTGATAAACGACGTGAAACCATGATTTGCGGGAATAAGAATAAGAGGTATGAAATGGATATAAAAAGAATAATCGGAAAATCGGCGTCAGCGGCCTTAATCGTTTTTGCCGTTTTTTCAGTTTTTAAAAGCGCGCTTTGTTTTGCCGGGACTAATAAAAACGGCAGCAATAAAAGCGTTGCTGCGGCCGCCGTCAAACCCGGCGTTGCATATCCTTATTATTTAAAGAGAGACCCGTTTCAGACGTTTTTATATACCCAAAAACACGTTACGTCGTTCAAAGCGGGCGAACTGCCCCTTCTCCAGTACGGCATTTCATCCCTAAGGGTAGTTGGCATTATGAACAGGAGGGGAAAATATTTTGCGATGCTGC
>JAJYZM010000032.1:4771-8467 GCA_021799935.1 bacterium
ATGTTGCAAACCCCGGATAACAGGTCTTATATAATCACCGTAGGTTCGTTAGTCGGCGTAAACAGGGCAAGGGTAATTTCGATAAACGGAAGCGAGGTAAATTTGGTCGAAAGGACATATAATATTCTAGGGCAAATGCGGTCGATGAACGTCGTTATGCCTCTAAAATGAATTATTCTAAATTAAGGTATAATTAAGATATATATAAATAAAATGTCATTGCGAGCAAAGCGAAGCAATCTCAATAAATCTTAAAAAATAAAAAGAGGAAAAATAATATGAAAAAGCGAACATTCTTTTTGACGGTTTTGTTTGCGTTAGGGGCATTTATATACGTTATATACGGGGCAGTCCGGGCATATGCCGCGCCGGCGGGAGTTCAGCCGGTTGTATCCGCATCGCCGATATCGTCTGTGTCGGCAGGCAGTTCCCCTCAAACCGTAAAAAAATTCTTCTTAGACCCTACGGATATGAGGGTCAGTTTCGATTTTCAGAATGCAAGCGTAGTCGATGTCATAAGAATGATCGCAAAAGTTTCCGATATGAATGTTTTAATAGGTTCGGACGTAAAGGGAACCGTTACGATGAAAATGAAAAACGTTCCGCTTAAAAATATTTTATCTCTTATACTCGAAGCATACGGCCTTGGAATGGTTAAAAAAGACGGAATATATTATATAAACTCTACCGGAACGATAGCGTCCGTGGTTTCCGCCGAGAAAAAAGCAAGAGCGATTTCGGAGCATAAAGTAACGAGGCTCGTTCCGATTAATTATGTTTCGGCAAGCGGGCTGATGGCAAAAGTAAAATCGGTCTTAAGTTCGCAGGGCAGGGTTATTTACGATAAATCCCTTCATTCTTTGCTTATTACTGATATCCCTAATCACGTCGCAAAAGCGGTAAGATTAGTGAAAATGCTTGATAAAAGAACCCCTGAAGTCGAGATTGTCGCAAAAATGGTGGAGGTCAGCAAAAACTATTCCAACCAGCTGGGCATAAACTGGAACGGCAGTTATCTCGGCTCGGCTCCGACTTCTTCAAATGCCGCGGTATCGCCTAATTATTTCAGCGGAGAAACCACCGGAACGCCTTCGGGTCCGGGACTGAGCCCGACGCTTACGACGCAGCCCTCGGCAGGAACTTTTACGGTCGGAATATTAAACTCTTATGCCAGTATAAACGCTACGCTTCAGGCGCTGGAAAGTTTGTCTAAAGCAAAATCCATTGCTTCGCCTAAAGTAGTCGTTCTTAATAACCAGACCGCAACTATAGAAAAGGGCCAGACGCTTTATCTGCCCGGCGTAGCCGGAGTCGGCGCTACAGCCGCTCCGCAGGCAATTACCGCGCAGATTTCGCTTCAGATTACTCCCCATATTATGGCAAACGGAAACGTAAAACTCGTTATAAACTCGTCGAATAATACGGTCGCTCCACCCGTTTCGGGCGCGCAGGCTACGCTTGATACGGAAAGCGCCAATTCCACCGTTATAATTAAAAACGGACAGACTGTGGTTATAGGCGGAGTTTATCAGATGAGCAAAACCGTTACTAATAACGGAATTCCGGGGCTTATGAGCATTCCTCTTCTGGGCTGGCTTTTTAAATCGCAAAATATAAGTTACTCCAAGGACGAGCTCATGATATTTATTACGCCGAGAATAATAAACAGCTAAATATTGAGAGATAAATATTTATTAGAAAAAAGGAATGTAAAAAAGGTGTCAGAATTCAATTCTGACACCTTTTTCCGTTATTTTAGCCTTTTTTTTATTGTGTTTTTTTGATAAAATTAACCAATGTTGATAGACGTTCAAAATTCAAAAGATAAAAGAGGCATAGCAATAGATAAAGTCGGTATAAAAAACCTGCATTATCCTATATCGGTTCTCGATAAAGCAAAATCATTCCAGCATACCGTGGCAGACATAAATATGTACGTGGACCTTCCGCATTATTTCAAAGGGACGCATATGAGCCGCTTCTTAGAGGTTTTAAACGAACACAGGGGCGAAATAAGCATAGTCGGTTTTCCCGATATTTTAAGGAAAATTAAAAAAGTTTTGAATGCCGGTTCGGCTTCCGTCGAAATGGAGTTTCCTTATTTTATAGAAAAAACCGCTCCCGTCAGCGGAAAAAAAAGCCTGATGGAGTATATCTGCTATTATAACGGAACTATAAAAGACAGAAAAGCAACTGCGCCGAAACAGGAAAAAGCATCGCGAGCTGAAAAGTTGTCAACGGAGATAAAGGTGTCAGAAGCAATAAAGGGGTCAGAATTCAATTCTGACCCCTTTATTGCTAATAAGAAGACTTCCTCCGGCACTACCTGCACCGATGAAGAAAGCGTAATAATAATCGGCGTCAAGGTGCCGATAAACACCCTCTGTCCGTGTTCCAAAGAAATATCTAAATACGGCGCGCATAATCAGAGAGGCGTCGTTTCGGTTTCGCTGGAGTTCGATAAGCTGATATGGTTCGAGGATATAATAGCCGATGTGGAATCGTGCGCAAGCTCTCCTATTTATTCGCTGTTAAAGAGGGAAGACGAGAGGTTCTTGACCGAACATGCTTATGAAAATCCTATGTTTGTCGAGGATGTGGCAAGATGCGTGGCGGGAATACTCAAAAAGAATAAAAATATTAAATGGTTCAGGGTGGAAGCGGAAAACTTCGAGAGCATACATAATCATAACGCCTATGCGATGATAGAGGGTAAGAATAAATAAAGGGGTCAGAATTGAATTCTGGCCCCTTTATTTACAATTCTGACACCATTATTTTAGATTACTTACTTATTAATGTTATCCGGAGGTAAATAAAAATGCTTAGATTTTTGACTGCGGGCGAGTCCCACGGCAAGGGGCTCGTTACTATAATAGACAACTTTCCTGCGGGCGTTAAAATAAACGAAGATTTTATAAACGAAAAGCTGAGACTCAGGCAGTCGGGCTACGGAAGGGGCGCAAGGCAGAAGATAGAAACGGATAAAATAGAGTTTCTTTCCGGAGTCAGGGGCGGTTTAACGACGGGCTCGCCTATTTCGTTTTTTATAAAAAACAAGGATTACGAAAACTGGCGGGACAGGATGGACGCCTTTAAATCCGTTCCCGAAGAAAGCAAAATCCATACTCCGAGGCCGGGGCATGCCGATTTTGCCGGTTCGATAAAATTCGGATTAGACGATATAAGAAATGTTTTGGAACGTTCGAGCGCAAGGGAAACCGCGTCGAGGGTTGCGGTCGGGGCGATTTGCCAGATATTTTTGAAAAATTTCGGCATCGAGTTTGCTTCGGCCGTGCTGAGTATCGGCGGGGCGGGAATTGATGCGGCTGAAATTCCGGGGGAGAAAAAGGTGTCAGAATTGAATTCTGACACCTTTTTCTCTATCGACCTTTTCGACGAAACGAACAGGCAAAATATCGGGAATTCCGAGCTCCGCATGCCTTATCCCGAATATGAAGAAAAGGCAAAGGCGTTTATCGACAAGATGAAAGCGGAAGGAGATACCGCAGGCGGGCTTATAACCGCCCAGGCAAAAGGCGTACCCGTCGGTCTGGGCAGTTTTACGCAGTGGGACGAGAAATTGGACGCCCATATAGCGATGTCCGTAATGAGCATTCAGGCAATTAAAAGCGTAGAAATCGGCGCCGGCGTAAAATCGGCTTACCTGAAAGGTTCGGAATGCCACGATTCGAT
>JAJYZM010000033.1 GCA_021799935.1 bacterium
ATAAGTGTAGGTTTTTGTTACTGTCGGATAGTATTGCGCCTGCGCCGTTCCGACGAATAAAAGCAAAAATAAGCTTAAAAAAAATAAGGTCTTTTTAGTCATTTGGAATGCCTCCTAAAATTTTATAATTCGTTAATTTGTGCTTTTGACGTAGTGTCTGTTGCATTTTAAGCATTTTAACTTGATGTGAAAATCTGTTTTTCAAGCGTTATATCTCTGCGGTTTATTTCGGTGAAAAGATATAACTCTACCGAAAAAACAAAGATAAATATAAAAAACAAAATAAACGTAACGATAACTTTTTTCATAATTATATCACCTCCTTAATACAATAGCGAAAGTCATACAGACAATCCCATTGTTGCGTCCTCTTGCTCTTTCTGCACCCGCGGCGGGGTTTGCTGTTCCCTTTGGGTTCTTGAATTTTCTATTTTAGACTCTTTGCCGTCAATGGACGTTGTTTTTTCTTGCCTAATCGAAAACTTGTCGTAGGCTCTTTCCATTTCCTTTTCGTAACTGTTTTCCGCTTTAATTTTATAGTAAGAGACAACGTTTTCAACGGCACGCGAAAAAAAGACTAAGAATTGGTTCGCATGCTGAAATTTTTCAAGTTCAACGCCGATAACGTTTTTTGCGTCGATACCTTGGGCCGCTTCAATCGTCGAAGTATAAGCATAGTTTAGCGTTTCAAAAGCCTTAAGATTATCTATTTTGTTTAAATCAAGCGTAATTTTGCCGTGCAGATTGCTTTCAAAGGTGAACGTTCCTTTCTTTGTGTCAATATCAGTAATGGTAAGCTGTTCCCTGTTCTTTAATTCGATTTTTTCCTTTTTAAAATGTTTCATAATAACAAAAGTGCCTTGGTCGGTGTTGATTATTTCTTTTATTAGTTTATTGCCGTTCTTGTCTTTGGTCATTTCTATTTTATTTTGCTTATATTCCCTGCCCCTTTTTTTATTTTTGTTTTTGAAAAGATTAGAAATAGACTTGGTTATCAACTTGTCCAACGATGAAAAAGATTGATTGATAGCGTTATCAAGATTATGTCCAGACCGGCGGGGATCGAAATAGTCCTGAAAATCCCTAAACAGCTCATCGCCAAACTTTTGCATTTTTGAGCCTTTGCCTTTGCTTTTCTTGCCGGCTTCAGGTTCGTAGTTCCCCTTTTCGTAAAATTTAACGGTTTTTTTATCGAAGACGTCCTTGTCCGTCGTTATTTTAATATTGTCGGTTGTTTCAACCCGTTCATTTTTTGAAAATTTAACGTCTATTTTTTTGAAAACCTGCAACTGTTCAGTTTGCTCTTTGTCCCTTAAGGAAACGGTGTATTCTTTACCTTTAAATTTAAAAATTGTTTTATCGGTGTTATGTCCGTCTATTTGGTATTCTTTTCCGCCTACTTTAATTTTATCGCCTATATTTAGTTTTAAGAGCTGATCGCCGGTATAGCCGTTTTTACCGATAAGGTCTTTATCGCTAATATATTGAATGTCACGAACGCTAATTGTATCGTGCATTTTATCGGTATTGGTTATAACCGATTTTTGGTTTTTCTTTAGTGAAATAATATCGCTGATATGAAAGCTTTCGGCACGTAATTTTGCGACGTCGTCGATGTTTACTTTCCTGTAACTGACTGAGTCATACTCGTTTTTGCCTAAATTTCCTTTTTCCCTCAATGCGGAATGAATGGATTTATCGAAAATGTCTTTAGCATAATTGGAACGAACGACTATTTTTGTTTGGTCTATGCCGTCTTTTTCAACGAAATCAAGATACTTTTCGGTAATTTCTGTTTTTAGGTCTTTAGGTTTTTCGTTGTCTTTATGCTTTTTTTCGTCGTTTTCGTCTTCCTCTTTTTCCATAGCCTCTATGGGCTTGTCTGTTATTTGGATAAAGCCTTTGCTTTGCAGGGAGTTAAAGATAGATTTACCGTCGATTTTCTTGCCGCTTTCAAACTGCTTATAATAGTCAAGAATGGAGCTTTTAAGCTCTTCGTTTTTCTGCCTTTGGATATTCTTAAGTAAAACCTTAGACAAGGCATTTTTATCGGTTTTATCAATCAAATTTGTAAATCCTAAACCGGCGCTGATACTTAAGTTTTGGTATTTATCGCCTACGATGACAAGTTTATAATCGTCGTTAAATTTTGCGTCTAATGCTTGTTTAAAGTCCCATAAGTCCTTAATCCCCGCCATAGAAGCTTCGTCAAGAGTAATTAAAGTCTTGCCGTCCACTTTTTCGACGTCTTTTTTATTTTTAACGATAAAGTCTTTTAACGTCTGGCTTTCAATACCAGCTTTTTTTTGCAACGTCGCCGCTTGGGAACCGGCGTTTGCAAAACCGTAAACCTTGATACCGTTTGCGTCTGCTATTTTTTTAATACCTTCGTAGGATACAGTTTTTCCTGTTCCGCCGTAACCTTGTGCGGCAATAAATTTGTCGCCGGAGACAAAAACGGAATGGAAAAGACGTGCTTGTTCCGTAGAATAGCTGAAATCCTGACCATATTTGTTTTTCAAGCCGTCTTGGACAGAGGTTATAACGTCAATCAACTGATTTTCGTCCATTTTAAAACTTTCGCCCTTGCCGTCGGCAACCGCGGCTTGAAAGTCTTTTTCAATTTTTACCATTTCGGCAGTTGCATACTGCTTATTATTCACGTTCCGGAGTCCATTAAATTTCATCTCGGAACTCTCAAAATCTCTTTCAACGATAAAGCCTTCCTTGACAAGTTCGCCTATAGCGTCCCTTACGCTTTCAAGGCTATAAGCACGGTCTTCCTTTAAAACTTCGGCGGTTAGCTTATAAAAATTAGTGAAAACCTCTTTTTCCGACTCGGCGGTAATGGTCTCTTTCACTACGTCTTTTACGTCCCTGTTAATATAGTTTTTTTCTTGGAAAGCATTTATTTCGTCAAAGTGAGGCTCTACTTTTTTAAACATTTCTTCTGCGGTTGCCGGTTTTTTGCGCTCTCGTGTCATTAAATTGGCGTGTTGTTTGGATTTAGCGTCGTTTCCCAGTCCTTTTTCCTCGGCGTATTTTTTCATTTCGTTTTTACGTGTCGAAAACTTATCAAGCGTATCCTGCGAAACGTTATGTAATTTGGTAACGTTGGTATTTCTGTCGGTATCGGTCAGCGCCTTAAAATCAAGACCTGTCTCTTTGCTTAAAACCTGATAAAATTCGTTCTTGGAAATGGGGTCAAGGTATTTGGACATATAATCATTTTCATAAAGCGGGTCAAAACAAACGGCTCTGACTTGATTTTGTTCGTCTAAAACTTCATTCATAAACGCATTATGAACGTGGATATCCATATCGTTTGACCGAGACGCCGACTGAATAAATGAAGCTATGGCGTAAGAATTAATATCTGTTATGGCGTGAAATTTCATAGTATCAGTGCCTTTTGCTTTATCCCTTATGTGCTCCCTATAACCGACTTTGCCGTCTGCTATCATCGTTTTTAGCATTTTAAGGCTTGCCGCCTTAGCGGCAGGCTCGATGGCAGGTCTCATTTCTGGATTTGAGGCGTAAAGCAAGGAAATAGATTTGTCTATGGAAAAAGTAAAATCTTTGCCCGGATTATGTTTAAGTTCAACCTCTCCGGTTTTCTCGTTTTTTACGCGGGTTTGCGCTACAACTTGGTTTCCTTTGGCGTCCTGTCCTTTTTGCAAGGCTCGCAATGTTTTAGCGGTCATCTTATCCTTAAAACCTAAAGTTTTGTGAAGTCCGCCTATAAGAACGCCGTTATTTTTCTCGAAAACAGGGTCTTCCATATAATACTTGGTATTTTTATACTGCTTGCCTGCGCTGACTGCCATTATTTTTACCTCTTAATATTTAGGGTTCTTAAGTCAAATAAATGTTTGTCTTTATCCTTTTTAAAAATAGAGACGTCCTCGGCGGTTAATTCAATAAAACTGCCGTTAATAATGTCGTTTTCAAAAAGGTTTAAAAACTCGTCGATATCTTCCGGTATCGTCCAGTTTTCAAGATAGCCCGACTCGGAAAAATAATAACGACACCAAATCTTACCGTCTAAATCAGAGGCAAGCTCGCAAAAATAGCCGATATTCCATTCTTTATTTTCAAATTTGAAAATTTTTTGAAGTGCGTTTTTTTGCAATATAGCTTTTACGTTCATAATCCCCCCCCTAAAAGTTTTTCATTAAATTGTTAATTTTGTGATTTAAAACTTTTTTAGAAACCTCTTTTCTCGGACTATTAACCGGTTTTGCGGGTTTAGCCGGAACGACGGGGCTTGCCGGCGCCGGATTTGAAATCGGAGACGGAGAACCGAAATTATTCCACGCTATTTGAAAATTTGCGTTCTGGCGTCTGATAGCCTGATTGGTCTTGTGCTGTCTTGCAACGATTAAGAAAATTAAAATAAAAAGAAAAGGCATAGAAAAAAGAATAATTTTGCCCCACGTTTTCATAATAAAACCTCCATTTTAAGTTTGTCCGACAAGCGGACGGTTAAATTGATTTGTTATATATATAGCGAAAGCCCGCTTTTTAGGGCGGGCTATTATAGGTTAAAATAGGCCGTGGAAAAGGTCGGAATTGATATTTGCGGCGTTGTCATCTGTCCAATTTATGGCACGATGACGGTTTAAGGAACGCTCGTTTGAATTTGAATTTGAATAACCAATACTGATTATGTCATTGCGTCCGGCAAAGTCTTTTGACGGGTCAAACCATTCAATACCGCCGTAACTTTCAGTTGCAACACCACTGAAAAAATTAACAAAAACGCCGCCGCATTTAATATTGCGGTCGATAAGGACGCAAGTATGGTTTTTAATATCTTTTTTAATGTCGTCGTAAGTTGTTTTAAGTCTTAGGCTCTGATGTTGCATAGCGTCAATTAGAGACGACGCTATCTGGTTGTAAAATACGTTGTTTGGCATTTTATAAACTTGGTCGGAAAGAGCAGAGCCGTAGGCGTTTAGCTTATGCGTAAAGGTCTTAAAAGCCTGAGAAACTATTAGTCCATAAGTAGCTAAGCAAAGAGCATAATTTTTAATCTTTTTTTGCGATAAAAGCTTATCCTGACGTCCTATCTGCCCTGCAGATTGAATATATTGCAACGAATATGTATCAAGCCCAAAAGGCGTATTTACGCTGTGTTTTAGCAGGTCGTTTAGGGTTTTTGGATTTGTAACAATAGAGCATTTCTGAAAATACGGTATATGATATTCTAACGAAGTAAGAAACGGCAAAAACAAAGAATAAACGCCGATTGTTTCACTCCGCTTATAGTCAGTGCTTATATCTTGTTTCTTTGCCAAGGCCTGCTGTTCGGCTATCGATAAATTAGCGTTGGAGCTTACGCCAAGACTTAAGGCGTAGGCTCTGGAATTTAAAAAAATAAAGCTAAAAAACATTAGAAAAAAAATAAGTTTTTTCATAATACACCTCTCTTTTAAATTATAATTTCGGAAGTTTCCGTTTCCGCTTCGGCTTCCGCCGGGGTTTGTTCTTGCTTTTCGGCCGTTTCCTCCGGTTCTGTTTCGTCAACTTCGTCAATTAAATCAACATTTTGAGTAATAGGGTCGAAAGCAATATTCCTTTTCGGGCGATCAATATGTTTAAGTTTAGATTTTGCAAACATATTGTCGATTTTAACGTAAAAATTAAGGTCTGGGAGCGTCTGCAATTCCTGCGGAATTACCAAAGGTTCTGTCTTTTTTTGCGTTTGCACGTTAATTCTGTCCCAGCTTTCGTCGAGCGAAAGACTTGAGCTTGTTTGATATTCCTCGACTTCGACGTCGCCAAGCAGTTGGCTTACGTATTTAGCAGTGTTCGGCTCTGATATTTTATTAATAAAAAGCGTGGAAACATTATTAATCATCGTTTCTTTTGCTTCTGTTCCATAATTTTTATCGATTAGTCCGAAATCCTGCGTTCCTAACTCTAACGACACTCCGGCGCTGCGGCCAAGCGTTAAAACTCTTGTTATCGTTGGAATAGCCTCTAAATTTTGAAATTCGTCAAGAACAAGGAATATACGGCGGTTAAGGTTTTCGCCGGTTTCAAGCATAATATTAAGGAAAAAATCAGTAAAAAAACGAGCAACAGGTGATAAAATCTTTTCGTATTTTAGCGGGTAATTCAAAAAAATAAAGGAGCTCTCTTTTGCGTCGCTTTTTAGCCAGTCTGTTAGACAAAAATCGCCGTCGATATTGCGGAGCAAATCGATAGCCTTTGACCAAACATGCATAGTGCCTTTTACGCCTTCGCTCTGCGGCGTAGGCTTGTCGCCTAAAGCACTTAAAGCGTCAACGGCGTTTACGGCTTGTAGTCTTTTTTTAATTAGTTTGAAATCGGAAGTAAACAGGCTATTTGCTATCCCTGAATTGGAATAATTACCGGTCGCAAGAGCATATAAAATAAGACCTTTTGCGACGTTTTTTGCTGAATTTGCAAAGAATTTTTCGGAGTCGGTTTTTGCTCCGGCGTCGTTAATCAAACTGGTTGCGATGACTTCCGCCTCGGCGTCTTTTAATGAAAGGTTAAGCTCGTTCTTAATAGACCATTTTACGCAACGTTTATCAAGGGGATTTAGTATAAAATCGGTAGCAGGATTGTAGTAAATTTCAGTCAATCCGCCCTTAATATCTAACACTATTGCTTTATCACCTCTGCGGCGTAAACTATCTAATATTTGCATAATCATTTGAGTTTTTCCGGCGCCGGAAACGCCGACAAAAAGACTGTGGCGGTTTTCTAAACGTGGCGGTATATTTATAACGCCGTCCTCGGTTAGAATTTGAATACGTTGCGGGTCTCTTAAAAAATAATCGTAATTAATATTTTCTATGGTCTCTGTTAAGTTTTTTGACAAGTTCTTTAACATCGATAACCTCCGTTCCGCGTATGGTTTTTTTTGCGTAAACCTTGCGGCTTTTTAAGATTAAAAAAATGAAAATTGAAACAAACGAAATTAAGAAAAAAATCACGCCTGACGCCGCAGCTTGAATGATTATTACGATAGATTTTTCAAGCAGTTTTGTAATGAAAATAAAACCGTCGTAAGTGAAAGCGTTAAGGCCTTCAAGTTTAAAAAAATCTATCCAGCCGGTTATCATTTTCCAAAGTGATTTATTAAAAAGTAATTCAATAAAAAGAGTAATGAAAAACGATATAACTGCGGTCATCAAAACTGTCCTAATTTTCAAAAAAGTTTGCGTGATAAAGTTGTTGAAATAGGTTTGATAACCTAAGTGCGACTGCGAAGCAGGATCGCTATTTTTTTTATTTTCTTTCACCATTTTTCACCTCTGGATTGTCGATTAAAAATGCTTTAAATTCGGACGTAAATTTTGCGAAATTTTCGGTCGTAAAATCGCTTTCTTTTGCGAAATATTTAAGTGTAATTTTACCTGCGTTTTCAATTCGCTGACGTTTAATTTTTTGCATTTCAAGCCGTAAAACTTTAATTCTGTTTTCGATTAAAACTAAATCTCTTTTCATAATAAAATACCTCCTGTTTTAATGTTAAAAATAAGTTTATTTTTTGGAAAATTCGTCTTTAATTTCGGCAAGTTTTTTTATCGCTTGCTCGTTAAGGGCGGGCGTGTTTTTATCGGTTTTGCTCAAAGCTAAAACTTGCATATAATTTAAAATAAAAAGCTTGTCGGAAATAAACGAAAGATAGTCAGTTTTGGACGTTTCTTTTTCGAAAAAAAAAATAATTGCTTGTCTTAAAAAATCGGATGAGCTTAAGTTATTTTTTACGCAAAAATCGTTCACTTTTTTTTGTAGTTCATCGTCCAAATAGACGCCTAAAAGTTTTTTGTTTTTCATCGTAATTTACCTCTCATTTAAATAGCGAAAGCCGGACAAAAAAGAGCATTTTTTTAACTTGGAAAAGGAAAAGAAAAAACCGACTTTAAAACTACTGCTTATTGACTTTACGGGCGGTTTTTTTAATTTAAAAGCCGTTTTTGGCAGTATTGATAAGGCTTTTAAACACACTACTTACCTTCAGGTGCGTAGGGTGTGCTTCCTTTTTCCGCCGATAGGCGTGCCTTTCTTGGATAAGGTTAGTTTTCGTGCAATTTCTTATCAAATTTACGGATTTGCTTTGCGATAATTTCTTGCGTAATTTTTCCGCAATCTCGGCTCAAAAAAATGAGCCTTTCGATGTAATTTCTTAATTTTATTTTTCTAATTTCAGCGTAATCTTTTTTCATTAATTTAAATAAAAAATATTGATAATAACAAAAAAGTTAAAGTGCTTATTACGGACAAAATAAAAAATATAACGACGATGTCAGCTAACATTTTTCCGGCTCCCGATTTAAAAAAATTAAAGTGAAAA
>JAJYZM010000034.1 GCA_021799935.1 bacterium
TCGTAAATTCGTCTTTTAATTTTATAAAACCGAATTCAAAACTGTTCCATATAATAAGTTCTTCGCAAAATCTGGAAAGATGCATAGCTATCATAGAAAGGGAAAAATTAAATTCTATCGCGAAATCTCTGTCGGAAACCCCGTCCATACTGTTTCTGGAAACTTTTCCAAATCCTAAAATTTCTGCTTCGAGAGACCTGTCGATATCAAAATCTACTCCGGCAAGCGCTCCGCTTCCTAAAGTCAAAACATCTGCTGTTTCGTAAGCCGAAGTTAATTTTTTAAAATCTCTCGTAAACATTTCATAGTAAGCGGACAAATGATGCGCCAGCGATACCGGCTGAGCATGCTGAAAGTGCGTATAGCCTGGGATTACGGTTTCTATGTTTGAATAGGCTGAAGAAACAAGTTCTTCCCTTAAAGCTATCAGCGTCTCCGCAATTCTCTTAATTTCATTTTTTACGTAAAGCCTGAAATCGACCGATACCTGATCGTTTCTTGACCTTCCGGTATGCAGTTTTGGTCCTGAAGAAGGCAGCAGTTCAATAAGCCTCTTTTCGATATTCATATGAATATCTTCATATTTTTTATTTAGTATTAATTCGCCTGTTTTAATTTCTTTTTTCATTCTTAAAAGAGCCTTTTCTATATCTTTTTTTTCTTTTTCGTTAACTATGCCGGCTTTTTTCAGGGCGCAAAGGTGGGCGATACTGCCGTCTATGTCAAAATCGGCAAGTTTTTTGTCTATATCCAACGATGCCGTAAAATTAGCGGTAATTTCGGATATATCCTCTTTAAAACGACCCCTGACGAAGTTATTATGCTTAAGAGCGGCATCTTTGTTTTCTGTTTTCTTTTTCATTTTATTTTCGTTTTGTAAGTTTGTACCTTAGAGACTTTAAGTGAATAAAACCGGTTGCGTCGTTTTGGGAATAAGAGCCTTTATCGTCCTCGAAAGTAACGATATTTTGGGAATAAAGGCTGTTTTTTGATTTTCTGTATAAAACTTTAATGTTTCCCTTATATAGTTCTAAGCCTATTGTTCCGTTAACCGCGGTTTGAGTAGAATCGATAAGCGACTGAATAGCTTTTAATTCCGGACTAAACCAGCTTCCTTCGTATATAAGCTTTGAATATTGCGGAATAAGGCTGTTTTTGAGTTCTATTTCCTCGCCGGTCAAAGTTATTGATTCCATTACCCTGTGCGCAAAACTTAAAACCGTTCCTGCCGGAGTTTCATAAACGCCCCTGGATTTCATTCCCGTAATTCTTGTTTCTACTATATCCGCCCTGCCTATAGCGTTTCTGCCGGCTATTAAATTGAGCGCATCGACTATGTTTAACGGAGCCATCTTCTTTTTATTTAACGATACAGGATTTCCGTTTTTATATTCAATTTCTATTTTTTCAGGTTTGTCCGAAGCTTTTTCGGGGGAAGCCGTTATTTCAAACATTGACTCTTCCGGTGCGTTTTCTAAGTCTTCTAAAATTCCGCCTTCATAACTTATATGAAATAGATTTTTATCGCTTGAATAGGGTTTCGCCTTGGTTACCGGAACCGGAATACCGTTATCTTTGGCATATTTAATAAGTTCGGCTCTGGAAACTATATCCCATTCCCTCCATGGCGCTATAACTTTTATTTCGGGATTAACGGCGGCATATGCAAGTTCAAACCTTACCTGATCGTTGCCTTTGCCTGTAGCGCCGTGAGCAACATACTTTGCGCCTTTTTCGGCAGCGATTTCTATCTGCCTTTTTGCTATTAAAGGTCTTGCGATAGATGTACCGAGTAAATAAGCGCCTTCGTAGAGTGCGTTTCCCCTGAGTACGGGAAATATATAATTTTCGGCAAATTCTTCTTTCATGTCTTCTACTATAGCTTCCGAAGCTCCGGTTTTTAAAGCTTTTTCTTTAACCGCCGCAAGGTCTTCTTTTTGTCCTACGTCGCAGCAATAAGCAATAACATCGGCTTTATAAGTGTTTATCAGCCATTTTAAAATTACGGAAGTATCGAGTCCTCCGGAATAAGCAAGAACTATTTTGTCTTTACCATTGGTTTTGCTCGCACTTTTGCTTTTCTTTTTTAATTGAGCCATAATAAAATATTATCCTCCTAAAAAATTTTTTCCATAATAGCTTTCTGGACATGAAGCCTGTTTTCCGCTTCCTCGAAGACGATAGGCGCAAACCTTTCAAATACTTCCTCGGTAACTTCTTCGTTTCTGTGGACGGGAAGGCAGTGAAGAAAAATAACGTCTTTTTTTGTGTTTTTTACTACGTTACCGTCTATTATAAAAGGCTTTAATTTATCTATTTTTTCTTTTTCTTCGTCCTGCCCCATACTTATAAAAACATCGGTAGTAATAACGTCGGCATTTTTTGCCGCGTATATTTTATCGTTTATTACGCTGAATTTGCCGCCTTTTTTTTCGGATTCTTTTTTGACTTCAGGGTTTATTTCAAATCCTTCCGGCATAGCTAAAATGAGTTCAAAACCAAGCAATGCTTGAAGGCTGATCCATGAATTAGCCATATTGTTCGCATCGCCGAAATAAACTATTTTCAAGTTTTTTATAATACTTTCCGCATCGGATATAGAACTGCTTTCGATTTTTAAATTTCTTTTCTTTATTTCGTAAACGGTAAATATATCGGTTAATATCTGCGCGGGATGATACAAATCGGTAAGTCCGTTTATTACCGGTTTCTCGAAATATTTCGCAAAAGTTTCTATTCTTTCCTGTTCAAAAGTCCTTATAACGACGCCGTCTAAATATCTGCTTAACACTCTTGCGGTATCTTTAACAGGCTCTCCCCGTCCCAGCTGAAGATCTCTTGACGACATAAAAATAGGATGCCCGCAAAGCTCGACTATGCCTACTTCAAAAGACACTCTCGTCCTCGTAGAAGACTTCTCGAATATCATTCCGATTTTTTTGCCTTCAAGGTATGAATTTTTTCTTCCTCTTTCAGCCTTTAAAATATCAGACCTTAAAAGAACATCGTATATTTCGTCTTTAGAAAAATCATAAACAGATAAGAAATTTTTTGCCGATTTCATAATTTTAATTAACCGTCCGCCCTTAAGAGCGCCCTCATTCTATTTTTTATAATCTTCAAGAATTTTAACTATGGCATCAATTAATAGATCTATGTGGTTTTTTTTGATAATCAACGGCGGCGTCAGCCTTAGCACGGTATCCTGAACAGTGGTAGTCAAAAAACCTTCATTTATTAATTTCACGGCTATATCTTTAGATTTAATTGAATAAAACTCTATCGCGCTTATTAAACCTATAGACCTTACGTCTTTAACCAAACCTGAAAATTTTGATTTTAAACCGTTAAGCACTTCATTAACGTATCTGCCGGTATTTACGACTTCGTCTAAAAACCCCTCTTTAGTTATTTCGTCGAAAAAAGCATTAGCGGCAGCGGTAACTAACGGCCCGCCGCCGAAAGTAGTAGCATGGTTTCCGGGTTCAAAAGCTTTAGCCGTCTTTTCGTTTGCAAGCACTGCGCCTATAGGCAGTCCTCCCGCTAAAGGTTTTGCAAGCGTCATTATATCCGGTTCGACGTCGTAATTCATATAAGCAAAAAGTTTTCCCGTCCTTCCAAGCCCCGCCTGCACTTCGTCGAAAATTAAAGATATATCGTTTTGAGCCGTCAAATTCCTTAATGCTTTCATGTATTCCTTATCCGATATATTAACTCCGCCTTCGCCTTGAACAGGTTCCAATATTACGGCGCAATAGTCTTTGCCGTTTTCGGCTTTTATCAGTTTTTCTATAGATTCTAAATCGTTAAATTTAACGTGCTCAAATCCGTTTAAAAGAGGTTCGAAACCGCTATGATACTTATCTTGTCCGGTAGCCGAAAGCGCGCCGAAAGTTCTGCCGTGAAAAGAATTTTGCATAGCTATTACTTTATATCCTCTTTTGGAAAATTTACCTGCATAAATTCTTGCTAATTTTATTGCTCCTTCTACGCTTTCAGCTCCGCTGTTGCAGAAAAAAACCTTATCCGCAAACGAATTAACGCATAATTTTTCCGCAAGCTTAGCCTGAGGTTCGGTATAAAAATAGTTTGACGTGTGTATCAGTTTTTTTACCTGGTTTATAACTGCTTCTTCAACCGCTTTATTGCCGTATCCTAAATTATTTACGGCAATTCCCGAAGCAAAATCTAAGTATTGTTTTCCGTTTTCGTCATATAGGAAGCAGTCTTCTCCTTTGACTAAAGTCAAATCGAATCTGCCGTATGTATTCATTATATATTTTTTCGTCAGTTCTTTCGTATCCATTATTTTTTCACCTTTTTATACTTTTAATACGTTTAAAAGAAACGCTTTATATTAATTCGATATCTGAGTTCCTATCCCCTTTTTAGTAAATATTTCCAACAAAATAGCGTGAGGCGTGGAACCGTTTATCATATGTACTTTTTTAACTCCGTGCCTTACGGCGTCGGCGCATGAATTTGCCTTCGGTATCATTCCTCCGTAAATTACGCCGTCTTTAATCAATTTTTTGATTTCACCCGTCGTAACGGACGAAATCAGTTCTCCGTCAGAATCTAAAAGCCCGTCCTGATCTGATAAAAATATCAGTTTTTCTGCTTCAAGTTCGCCGGCGACCGCCGATGCTATAAGGTCGGCGTTAATATTAAGGGTTCTGCCTTCCTTGTCCATGCTTACCGGAGCTATAACCGGAATAAACGACGGGTCTAAGGTCAATAAAATCTTTTTATCTACTTTTTTAACCTCTCCTACAAAACCCAGATCGACGCTGCCCGAATTTATTTTTTCCGCAGTAATAAGATTTCCGTCTTTTCCGGATAAACCGCAGGCGCGTCCGCCGAATTTATTTATTAAAGCAACAAGGTCTTTGTTTATTTTTCCCGACAATACCATCTCGACTACTTCCATGGTATTTTCGTCCGTAATGCGATAGCCTTCAAAAAAATTTGCCTTTATATCAAGCTTTTTTAAAAGAACGTCTATTTCTTTTCCTCCCCCGTGAATAATAATAATATTTATTCCGATAAGTTTTAAAAGTATAACGTCCTTAATGAAGCTTTCTTTTAAACCGGTATCTACGGCTATCGAGCCTCCGAATTTTATCACGAAAGTTTTGCCGGCAAACTCCTGTATATACGGCAGGGCTTCAAGCAAAACCTTCGCTTTTTTAATATATTCTTCCATTTTATTTATATTATATTTTTTATTTTTGCTTAAATTTATTTTAAAGAATATATCTTGAAAGATCTTCGTCTTTAATTATTTCTTTCAATCTTTCGTCTATGTATTCTTTATTTATCAAAACTTTTTTTGTCTTCCCGTACGGAGCTTCAAAAGATACGTCTTCCATAATTTTTTCAAGTATGGTGTGCAGTCTTCTAGCTCCGATATTTTCCGTTTTAAGATTAACTTCTTCGGCAATTTCGGCAATTCTTTCTATACCGTCTTCTACGAAGTTTAAAACGACGTTTTCGGTTTTAAGAAGTTCTATGTACTGTTTAATTAAAGCGCCTTTAGGCTCCGTTAATATACGGACAAACTCTTTTTTAGACAAAGAATCCATCTCTACTCTGATAGGAAATCTGCCTTGAAGTTCAGGAATTAAATCGGAAGGTTTAGAAACGTGAAAAGCGCCTGCGGCTATAAACAAAATATGGTCGGTTTTAACGATGCCGTATTTAGTCATTACGTTAGAACCTTCGATAATAGGCAGTAAATCTCTCTGAACGCCTTCTCTCGAGACGTCCGGACCGTATGATTTTTCTCTTGAAGCAATTTTGTCTATCTCGTCGATAAATATCAAGCCCGAATTTTCAACCCTTTGAATAGCATTCTTTACTACCTTGTCGTTATCGACGAGTCTTTCGCTTTCTTCACGGACCAATATGTCGAAAGCTTCCGAAACCCTTACTTTTTCTAATTTTTTCTGTTTCGGAAAAATATTAGAAAAAATATCCTTAAAGTCCTGCCCTATATCGTCCATTCCCGACTGGGAAAATATTTCTATAACCGGAATAGGCGCCTTATTAGAGGACTTAACTTCCATTTCGACGAATCTGTCGTTCAATTTTCCTTCTAAAAACATTTTTCTGAACTTTTCTCTTGTATTAGTATAGCTGTCTTTATCAGATGCGTCTTTTATGCCGGATTTTGCAGAGCCGTTCTTCTTTGCCGTCTGCGGAGGACGCGGAATTAAAATATCCAGAAGAAGTTCTTCGGCATTTTGCTTGGCTTTATCGATAACCTGCTCGGTTTCTTTAGCTTTTTCGTTTATAAAAGCGGTCTCCACAAGATCCCTGACCATAGATTCTACGTCCCTGCCCATATAACCGACTTCAGTAAATTTCGAAGCTTCGACTTTTATAAAAGGGGAATCGGAAAGTTTGGCTAAGCGCCTTGCTATTTCGGTTTTTCCTACGCCTGTAGGCCCTATAAGCAAAATATTTTTTGGAACTATATCGTCTCTTATTTCATCGGGAACGTTATTTCTTCTGAAACGCGTCCTTAAGGCTATAGCAACCGATTTTTTTGCTTTATCCTGTCCTATAACGTATTTATCTAGCTCTTTAATTATTTCTTTAGGCGTAAGAAAATCTATTTTCAATAATGCGTTCGACTCGCCTATATCGTTAATATCCATAATTTTACTGCCTTTGCCTGCCTGTATTTTTTTTGCCATATCTATGCTATAACTCCTCTATTATTATATTTTCGTTTGTGTATATACATATGCGCGCAGCCGTTTTCATAGAAAATTCGGCAATCTCCTTTGCGCTTAAATCGGTCTTTTCAAGCAAGCCTAAAGCGCAAGCCAGCGCATAAGGCGCGCCCGACCCTATAGAAAGTGCGTCTTCGTCCGGTTCTATAACGTCTCCGGCTCCGGACAGAACAAATGAATCGGTTTTATCGACGACAATCATCATAGCTTCCAGCCGTCTTAATATTTTGTCGGTTCTCCAGTCTTTAGCAAGTTCTACGCTGGCTCTTTTTACGCTTCCGTTATATTTGGAAAGCTTTTCTTCCATTTTTTCAAACAGCGTAAACGCATCTGCGGTAGCTCCGGCAAATCCCGCTATTACTTTATCGTTATAAAGCCGCCTTACTTTTCTTGCGTTGTGCTTCATAATGGTATTACCAAGAGTGACCTGTCCGTCGCCGGCAACGACGACTTTCCCTTTGCGTCTTACGCTGATTATAGTAGTTCCGAGAAGTTTTATTCCTTCGTTATTCCCGTTGTCCATAAATTTATATCTCCCGTATTTATTTAATTAATAATCCGAACCGGTTTATTTTCCCGAAAGCGGATGCGCTTTGTTGTAAACGTCTATAAGTTTTTTAATACTTAAATGCGTATATTTCTCGGTGGTCGATAAATTTGAATGTCCGAGCATATCCTGAATAGACCTTAAATCGGCTCCGTTATCCAAAAGATTGGTAGCAAAAGAATGTCTTAAACCGTGCGGAGAAATATTTTTAAACTGGCCGGTTATCAGCATAGACTCTTTAACTATTCTGTGAACCGTCCTCCTGTTTAACATCTCCCCTTTTTTGTTTATAATTATATATCCTTCTTTCACGGTTAAACCTATTGCCGATAAATAACGCTTCCATGCCTCAATTTTTTCGGCGGTAATTTCCGTAAGGGGAACGATTCTCTGCTTAGACCCTTTTCCCAAAATTCTGACGTAGCCGCCACCTTTTTCAAGTTCCAAATCCGTTTTCTTTACGGAAACAAGCTCGCTTACCCTTAATCCGCTGCCGTATAAAAATTCTAAAATCAGGTCGTTTCTGAGAGCCTCGAAATATCTTAACGGTTCGGGCATTGCAACCGGCATAGGCATAGAACCGCCGGCACCGGGCGGCTCGTTTTTAATTGCGTCCAACTTATCCTTTTTCAGCTTCAGACCTAAATAATTATTTAATAAAAAATCCGCCTCTTTCGCCGTCAAAAAAAACGGCAGTTTTTTTTCCGTTTTAGGCAAATCCAATAAAAAAGCTGGATTTTGTTTTATTATATGCTTCTTTTCCAAAAAATTAAAATACGACTTTATGGATTCTATTTTTCTTGCAAGGCTCGTTTTTTTTACGTTTTCGTAAATTTTGCTCAAATATCCCTTAATCTCGAATTCGGTAACGTCTTTTACGGAATTTACGGATGTTTCTTCTTCAAGGTATAATATAAAAGCCCTGACGTCGGATACGTATGCCAGAACCGTAT
>JAJYZM010000035.1 GCA_021799935.1 bacterium
GTTGCCTTCAAAAATAAAAGGCTTAGTGACTACGGCTACGGTTAAAGCTCCTACTTCTTTGGCTATCTGCGCAATTATCGGAGCCGCTCCGGTTCCGGTGCCTCCGCCCAGTCCGGCAGTTATAAAAACCATATCGGAGCCCTCTAAAATCTCCCTGATTTTTTCTCTATCTTCTAACGCCGATTTTTTTCCTACTTCAGGATTGGCTCCGGCTCCCAGTCCCCTTGTAACCTGTTCTCCGAGCTGGATTTTTATATTAGACGCGTTTGCTTTTAATGCCTGAGCATCGGTGTTTGCCGCTATGAAATCGGCTCCGGAAAGCCCGGCCGCTATCATCGTATTAACCGCGTTGCCGCCGCCGCCGCCTATGCCGACGACTTTTATTTTTGCCGTTAATTCATTATTTTCTACAAATTCTAACATTATTCCTCCTTTTATCCGCCTTATTATATATCGTAAAAAATATCGCTTAAATTAAGTGTTTTTTTTAAATTATCAAAAAAAATATTCTATTAAATCGGAAAACCAATTTTTTATAATAACAAACGTATTATCCCCGTTTTTGGAAGAAAAAGATTTTTTATTCAGTCCGTTTCTATTTTTAAACGCATATTTAACGAGTCCGACCCCCGTGGAATATATCGGAGAGCTTATAACGTCGGTTAAGCCCCCCATGTTCAAAGGATAGCCTATTCTTACGGGAGCGTTAAAAATTTCGACGGCAAGTTCCGCAGAACCGTCTATGAGAGCGGCTCCTCCCGTGATTACGTATCCGGAAAGAATTTTGCTTTCCAGGCCGTTTTTTTCGATATTTTTCCTAATCCACGTTAATATTTCGGCCATTCTCTGTTCTATAATGTTGCCGAGCAGCTGTCTGGATATGGGCCGCGGCGGTCTGCCTCCGAATCCGGGAATTTCTATTACCTCGTCCTTTCCGGCAAGAGATTCCTTTGCTATGCCGAATTTTATCTTAATTTTTTCGGCTTCCTGAGGAATAGTCGTAGTCCCTTTAGACACGTCGCTCGTAACGCTCTGTCCCCCCTTCGGTATTACAAAGGTATGCACTATATTCCCCCTGTAAAATATAGCTACGTCGGTAGTTCCTCCGCCGATATCTATAAGAGCTACTCCCAGCTCTTTTTCGTCTTCGGTTAAAACAGCCTCGCTGGACGCAATCTGTTCCAAAACGATTTCGGAAACATCTATTCCAGCCTTGTTGGCGCATTTTACGATATTCTGCGCCGCTATGCTTGAAGCCGTAACTATATGGACGCTTGCTTCCAGCCTTAAACCGCTCATACCTATAGGATTTTTAATATCATCCTGGTCGTCCACTGTAAAACCCTGCGGGATTACATGTATTACCTCATGGTCCATAGGTATGGACATAGTTTTAGCCGCGGATATTACCCTGTCTATATCCTGCTGGGTCACCTCTCTGCTTTTAACGGCTACTATTCCGCGGGAACTGAAACCGCGGATATGCGAGCCGGCAATCCCCACCACGGCTTCCTGAATTTGATAGCCCGCCATAAGTTCGGCGTCTTCTACGGCTTTGGTAATAGATTCCACCGTATTTTCAATATTGACTACGACGCCGTTTTTAAGACCGGCGGAATTGCTTGTGCCCACGCCTATTATTTCTAAAGAATCGTTTTTGGCCTCGGCGACTATTGCGCAGACTTTGGTTGTTCCGATATCTAATCCTACAAAAATGTTATTGTTCTTTTCCAATTCGTCCTCTATTTTTGAAACGACATATATTTATTATTTTATTTAAAGGCGTCCGGCGACACCGCGTTATTTTTATAATTTACCGGCAATACCCTGGAACCCCTGTTTACTTTTATAACCGCTTCATCTTTATATTCTAAGTTTATATAAGGCTTATACTTAATATGAAGCCTGTTGATTTCGTAAAACAGTTTCTTAAGCGTTTTAATCTTGTTTTTATACATGCCTACGCCGAATTTTATATATAATCCGCTGCCGGTATAAACCGCTATTCCGTTATCTTTTTCTATATGCACCTCGCCTATAATACCGGAAAGAATAGAAGCTCTTGCAATTTTTAAAAAATATAACGCCTTCCTGAGTTTCCTAAAATAACCGTCTGCATTACCGCTGTCTCTATTTAAACCTGTAATAACCGGATATTTATAGCCTCCGCCGTAATCGGCCCTGCCTATTATATATCCGTTCGGACTTATGTAATAAAGATTGTTTTTGTAAGATATCATTGCAAACTTTTTCCTTTTTTTTAAAACTATCACTATCTTATCGGGATACTTCTTGTAAACCGTAACGTCCTTAACCCATCTGTCCGATGCGATTAATCTTGAAACCCTTTTTAAATTGACGCCGAGCAGGTTTTCATTTTTACTAAGCATCGACTGCTTTATAATTTTAATTTTTTCCCCGTAGGTTACGCCTTTCCCGCTTACGCTTATTTTTTTAAGAATAAATACCTTCTTTTTAAAAAATAAATAGTTATAAGCTTTATATCCGAAATAACCAGCGGCTGATATTAGAATAACCGCCGCAGAAGCATAAACAGAATTTAAAAAATACTTTTTAAAATCACCTCTATTTGCCCCATTGATTTTCTTGATTTTCTTATTGTTTTTCTTTTTTAATAACGGCATCTTCTATTATATCTTCTACCAACCGGTTAAAACTTATCCCTTTATTTCCGGCAATCATAGGAACTAAACTCAGCTCCGTCAAACCCGGGAGCGTATTAAGTTCGAGAATATAAGCGGCGCCTTCGCCGGAAAGTATAATGTCGGTTCTCGAAACCCCCCTGCATCCTATAATTTCATTTGCTTTCACCGCGGCAGTCTCGCATTCCTCATATTCTTCTTTCGTCAGTTCGGGATTAATTAAATATTCGGTCATGCCTTTAGTGTATTTTGCATCGTAAGAATAAAAAATATCTTTAGGTTTAACCTCGACACAGCCGAGCGGTTTTCCGAAAGCCGCCGCAAATTGTATCTCCCTTCCTTTTATATATTTTTCTATCAATACTTCATCGTCATATTTAAAAGCATTGTTTAATGAGTCCTCAAGTTCTTCCTCCTTATTTACGATACCGCATCCTATACTGGAACCGGAAGCGTTAGGCTTAATAAAATAGGGCGGCTCTAAATGCTTAAGTTTTTTTCTCAAGAATTCTCCTTTTTCTCCTATTTTAACGGCGATTCCAGGAGGAGTTTTTAATCCGTAAAAATTAAACAACGCTTTCGATTTTATTTTATCCATAGCAAGCGCGCTTGCAATTACTCCCGAACCGGTGTATGGAATGCCGAATATATCCAGCGCGCCCTGCACCCTTCCGTCTTCTCCGTAAGTTCCGTGAAGTGCGATAAAACAAACGTCTATATTTTTTAAATTTTCGGAGAAATTTTCGTCTAAATCGAAAGTTATCACGTTATAGCCGCTTTCTTTGAGCGACCCTGCTACGGCATTTCCGGTTTTAATGGAAATATCCCTCTCCGCAGACCTGCCGCCCGCTAAAACGCCGATTCTTAAATTTTTTATACTTTCCCGCATATAAATTAGTAATTTATTGTTTTTTAAATTATCTTTATTTCCGTATTTAGTTTAATGCCTCTATGCGATAAAGCCTTTTCCTGAATATTTTTTATTAAAGACACGATATCGTCCGGCTTTGCGCCGCCTTTATTAATTATAAAATTAGCGTGTTTTTCCGAAACTGAAACGCCGCCAATGGAAAAACCCTTAAATCCTATTTCTTCTATGACCTTTCCGGCAGAAACGCCTGACGGATTTTTGAAAATACATCCTAAAGAAAATTCGCCGAGCGGCTGCGACGATTTTCTTTTTTTGAAAACCTCTATATTCTCCTTTATCTTTGACGCTGACGACCCATAAAGCTTCAGGTATACTTTGGTAATGAAGTAATCGCCTTTAATGCCGCCGATTTCTAAATTGCGGTATGAAAATTTCAAATCGTCAATCCCGATAAGATGTTTTACCCCTTTATCCGTTATAATTTCCACGGCATCTATAATATTTCCTATTACGCTTTCTTTCGAACCTGCGTTCATTCTTACCGCCCCGCCGGCAGTGCCGGGTATTCCGTAAAAAAATTCGCATCCGCCCATGTTGTTTTTTATTGCATAGTTTAAAATCTTTGACAGGAGTATTCCCGCGCCGGCCTCCAAAACGATTTCCGACCCGTTTTTTTTGTTTTCCGACAGACTCGGGTCGAATTTTTTAAACGAAATAACGGGGAGGCATATTCTTGCGTCTTTAAAAAGAGTATTTGTCCCTCTGCCTATAATATAATAGCCGCGTAAATCGGATTTAAGCAGATTTATAACGGAAATCAACTCCGTTTCGTTTTTAGGAAATATAATCAAATCCGTCAACCCTCCTATTTTAATAGAAGAATATGCCGACATTTCTTCATTTTCCAGAAACTCTATACCGAATTCTTTTAATCCGCTTAATAAATTTATGCGCTTTTTTTTATCCATAATTCTAAGAATTAATTTTGGGCGGCTAATAATCCCTTGCCGTATGCTTCAGATGTTTTTCTATTGCCGGTTCTGGTTCTGCTGTGGACAAAATCGTCGCAACTCTTGGTTATGTCGCCTGCCCCAAGAAATATTACCATTTCCCCGCCTCTCAGCATATTTTTTAAATTAGATTTTATATCCTTCCTGTTAGGAACGTAAAAAACATTCTTATAGCCTTCGCGTCTCATCTTCTCCGATAATGCCATAGACGACACGCCTTCTATTTCTATTTCTCCTGCGGAATATACATCCGTTATTATAACTAAATCCGCAAGTTTAAGAGAACTTACGAAATCGTCCATTAAATCTTTCATTCTTGAATATCTGTGGGGCTGAAAAACGGCGACTATCTGCCTGTTCCAGTTTTTGGCGGCCTTAAGCGTAGCCGCTATTTCTACCGGATGATGAGCGTAATCGTCAACTACTATGAGCCTGTCGTTAGATTTTTTAATCTGAAATCTTCTTTCCACGCCGTGAAAATCTTTAAGGGCTTTTTGGATAAATTTAGTTTCGATACCTAACTCTTTGGCGGTAACGATAGCGGAAAGAGCATTTAGAACATTGTGTATCCCCGGAACCGATAAATTGAATTTTCCTATTAATTTTTCGCCCGAATATGCGTCGAATGAAGATGAATTTTTTTCCAGCGATATATTCAAAGCATGATAATCCGACTTTTGTTCTATGCCGTAGGTAAAATATTTTTTGTTTATTTTCGGAAAAAGAGAGTTTAATATAGGATTATCCGCGCATAAAACCGCAAAGCCGAAAAAAGGAATGTTATTTATGAAATCTATAAACGATTTTTTTAAATTTTCTATGTTTCCGTAATAACACATATGCTCGTAATCGATATTCGTAACGACGCAATAATCAGGCTTAAGCTTCAAAAAAGAACCGTCGCTTTCATCTGCCTCCACGACCATATAATCGCCTTTGCCGACCTTTGAATGCATGCCTAAACCGAAAACTTTTCCGCCCACCACAAAAGTAGGGTCAACCCCGGCTTCCCCAAGTATAGACGATATCATGGACGTAGTGGTCGTTTTGCCGTGAGAGCCGGCGATAGCAATACCTTTTTTTAAGGAAAGTAATTCCGAAAGCATTTCCGCGCGCCTGAGGACCGTCAGTTTTTTGCTTCGAGCTTCCGTTAACTCCGGATTATTTTCCCGAATAGCCGTAGAATAGACTACGACCTCCGCTTCCTTAATATTTTCGGAACTGTGTCCTATGAAAACCCTGCCGCCGATAGATTCAATTTTTTCTATTGTCTGGCTGTATTCTATATCGGAACCCGTAACCGAATAACCCAAATTGATGAGAACTTCGGCTATACCGCTCATGCCGGAACCTCCGATGCCGATAAGATGAATCTTTTTGACGCCGTTTTTCATTATTTCTCTCCTTTATTTAATATTATGCCTGCTATTTCCGAAGCAGAGTCTTTAACAGGAAATATTTTTAAATTTTCATACATATCTTTTAACAAATTTCTATTATAAAATATTTTGCGGATTGTTTGTAATAAATCTTTAGAAAGTTCTTCGTCGTCTTTGAGCACATAAAAACACCCTTTGCCGGAAAACGCCGAAGCGTTTTTTTCCTGATGATTTTTGGCCGCAAAAGGATACGGCACCAAAATCGCCGGCTTTCTCAATAAAACAAGTTCGGACAGAGTGCCTGCTCCTGCCCTGCATATAACGATGTCGCTTGCTAAATAATAATTTTCTATAGCGTCGGTAAACGGAAAAATTTCGTATCCGCTTATTTTTGCGCTCTTATAAAAATTTTCGGCCTTTTCTATATCCCGTTCGCCTGTTTGATGATACACGGTTATGCTGCCGGATATTTCTTCGTCGAGCATAGACAGCATATCCATAAACGCTTTATTAACGGAAGATGCCCCCTGAGAACCACCGAAAACAAATATACTTAATTTTTTTTTATTTGTAAATTCATTTCTTTTGGCCGCTCCGGATACGGCCAATTTATAAATTTTTTCTCTTACGGGATTTCCCGTCGCTATAACGCGGGAAAAACGTAGATATTTTTTTGTCGCTTCAAAAGAAGCAAAAACGGTTATTCCTAAAAACGCCAGTATTTTATTAGAAAGCCCAGGTTCCGCATTCTGCTCCATAACGCCGCATTCTATATTTTTTAATCTCGCCGCGATAAGGGGAATAAGCGAAATATATCCTCCCAGACCTAGAACATAATCAGGTTTTATATTACGGTAAATAGAATTTACCCTTTTTGTCGCGCCGAATATTCCTGCTAAAGAATTTAGCTTATCCATAAAACTTTTTCCGGAAAATCCCTTTACGTTTATTATAAATAATTCAAAACCCCAGTCATCTTTAATCCTGTTTTCTATGCCCCTTTCCGTCCCTATAAAATAAACCTTTGCTCCGCCGTCTAAACTTTTTAGTTTTTCATAAACCGCAATGCCCGGAAATAAATGCCCTCCTGTTCCTCCGCCCGCAATTATAATATTCATTAAATATTTTTCCCCTTAAGGCTTTGAGAAGATATATTAAGCAAAATGCCTATGCCGATACACGAAGCAAGCAAAGAACTGCCTCCGTAGCTTATGAAGGGCAGGGCAAGCCCTTTCGTCGGCAGTGAATCCAAAACTACTCCGATATTTATAAAAGCGCTTAACCCGATAAGGCAGGTAATTCCGTAAGCAAGATAAGTTCCGAAAAGATCCGGCGCATGTATCGCAATTTTTAACCCCCTGTACGCCATAACCAGATAAAGAATTATAAATATAAGCACTCCTATAAATCCAAGCTCTTCTCCTACGGTAGAAAATATAAAATCCGAATAAGGGGTCGGCAGGAAAAACAATTTTTCCTTTCCGTTGCCCAAACCCATCCCGAAAAAACCGCCTCTTGCGAATGCATATAAAGACTGTATTATTTGAAAACCTATGCCCGACTTATCGTGAAACGGGTGAAGGAAGGCGAGTATCCTGTCTCTTCTGTACGCCACGGTAAAAATCAGAAAATATGCCGCAACGCTCCCTAAAGCGGCGGTGATAATAAGATAAATAAGGGTTACTCCCCCTGCGAACAACATTATGAACGTTATAACGAATAGAATGAAGCTTGTCCCGAAATCAGGCTCTTTTAAAAGTAAAATATCTAAAAATCCCATAAATATAAAAGGGCTTATGAACATAAGCGAATAAGGGTTATTATCCAGTATATCCTTTCTTTTTTCTAAAAAATTAGCCAGATACACTATAAAAAAAATCTTCAAAAATTCGGAGGGCTGTATGCTGAAGAACTTGAAATTGACCCATCTTCTGGAGCCTCCCGCGTCTATGCCTATGTGCGGGATAAATACCAGAAACATTAGAACTATTATTCCTAATAAAATAATCTTATAAAACGATTTTAAAATATGATAATCGTTATGCATTAAATACCATATAAAAAATCCGGACACGGCAACGTATATACCCTGCCTTATAATAAAATGATAGCTGTCGCCGTATTGGACTATGGAAATCATCGCGCTTGTCGAATAGACCATAACGAGTCCGGCCGCTATAAGAAGTATAGCCGTTAAAAATAATGTTATAT
>JAJYZM010000036.1:0-1209 GCA_021799935.1 bacterium
GATAGAAGAGGTTTCGAGCAGATATAAGGAAATTAATCTTTTTTACGATTTTACCGAAAAAATACTCGGATGCGACAGTCTCAAAGATATTGCGCTGTTGACTTTATCCTTGGTTAAGAATTTTATTAAGGCGGATACGGTATCGATAATGCTGAAAAACGACGAAACAAACTGGATAGACGTTATTTCCGCTTACGATTACGACGAAAAGACGGTAAAAAATTCCATCGTGCCGTTTAACGGGGAAAGCATAGCCGAGTTTGTTATGCTTTCGGGCAGTGCGGAGATAATTAACGATATATCTTTAGACGGCTGGACAGCCCCCGGCGGCGGCAAAACCGGCTCTATGATGTGCGCTCCGCTTAAAATAAAAGATAAAGTTATAGGGGCATTAAATATAGCTACAGAAGACCATACCGAGTTTTCTTCCTCCGATTTAAAATTATTTACGACGCTAAGCCATAACGTAGGGATTTTCGTCGAAAACGTCAAACTGTATAAAGACTTGAAGGAAATATTCATTTCTACGGTATATACGCTGGCGGAAACTATAGAAATGAGGGATAATTATACCGGCAACCATACGAAAAGGGTAATGGAATACAGCTATGCCATAGGAGAAGCTTTGGAAATGGAAAAGGACCCGCTCGAAGAACTGAGGCTTTCGGCTATACTTCACGATATCGGAAAAATAGGCGTCAGGGACGACGTTCTTTTGAAACCGGGAAAATTGACCGACGAAGAGTTTGCATTAATGAAAAAGCATCCCGTGTTCGGCGAAGAGATTTTAAAGAAAATAAAAGGTTTGGAGCATATTATACCGGGGGTCAAGCACCACCACGAAAGACACGACGGAAGAGGCTATCCCGACGGATTAAAAGAAGACGAAATCGAATTAAACGCTAAGATAATATCGGTAGCCGATACCTTCGACGCTATGACGTCCGACCGCCCTTACAGGAAGGGGCTTGATTCCAAAACAGCCATAGACGAACTCATAAGATGCTCCGGCACGCAGTTCGACGGAAAAATAGTGGATGCTTTCGTAAAGGCTTTTCCGCATATCGATATGTCTAAATTATAATCAATTTAAATATTTGCATATATATAATTAATATTATTTATTAAAAACGGAGAAAATTAAAATGGTTAAAAAATTAATGTATTTTACGGGGATAACTTTTTTCGTCTATTTCTTCGGATTTATTT
>JAJYZM010000036.1:1219-3034 GCA_021799935.1 bacterium
TTTGAAAAGTTTTACGATAAATCACTTTTTAGTAATGTTTGCCGTATTTTCGTTCTGTTTTGCCGCAGTAAATTCGGTTTATTTTTATTTTAACCTGTTTAGGCAGGTTAAAGAATTCGATAATGAATTTAAAAATATATCGGCTACAGATAAATACGATTTTACTAAAACATATACCCTTCCTAAACTATTCATACCTTTTGAAACCTTCCTGACAAATCTTATAGGTTTTTCAAAGGACGCAATACACGAACTCGTATCGAACGCCTCTAAATCTTCCGTATCGAACGCTAGATTTAACTACGAAATAGGCATTACGACTAATGAAATGAAAGAAATAAGGAACAATTTCGAAGTAATAGGAAACGTTATGAACGATTCCGCCAAATCGGTAAGCGCTATTGCGGCGAATATGGAAGAATTTAAATCTTTTATAGAAGGACTGCATAAAATAAGCAATAATACTATCCAAACCGCGGAGGAAATAAATAAAAGTTCTTCGGGCACCATATCGGCGATAAACGTAAACAAAGAATCGCTGGAAGGACTGCACAAGGAGATGAACAATATTTTATCCATAGTCAACATAATAGACGATATAGCAAGCCAGACGAATCTTCTGGCGCTTAACGCCGCGA
The DNA here is from genome assembly GCA_021799935.1 of bacterium. The sequence continues at coordinate 1,858 of JAJYZM010000036.1, forward strand.
TTGAGGCGGCAAGGGCGGGAGAGCACGGAAGAGGTTTTGCCGTAGTAGCAGACGAAGTAAAAAAACTTGCGGAGCAGACCCAGAAGCAGTCTAAAGAAATAGAAAAGACGACCGGAATAGTCGCCGGCAACTTTGATATACTGGTTCAAAAAAACAATTCTATCATCGAAATAATAAAAACGAACACGGGGTCGGTAGAGGAAATGCTCAATTCTTTTTCAGAACTTGCGGGTAAAATCTCGCAGGCTAACGATATGATAATAAATATTACGGCGGCTACGGAACAGCAGTCCAGTTCGGTTGAAGAAGTTTCCCAGACGGTTCTGCATATGTCGCAATCCGTGAAAGATATTTCAGAAAAATTAAACGTTTTAAGTTCCAAAAGTATAGAGATAAGCAAAATTTCGGAAAAATCCGAAAATATACTTAAAAAAGTCAAAGTAGGAGCGCATATCGAAAAAATTGCGGAGTTTGCGGAAGAAGGAATCAGGGAGATAGCCGGAATAATCGAAAGTTCTATTAAAAGCGGGGAGATTTCTACTTCCGATATATGGGACAGAAATTATGTTCCTATAATGAATACAAATCCGCAGAAATATAAAACAAAATTTACCGATTTTGTAAAGAGGCGGATTCAGCCGATAGAAGATAAATATCTTGCAATGGACCCAAGTTTTAAATATTTTTTGCTTGTTGACGAAAACGGTTATGCGGCGGCGCATAATTCCATATACGACAATCCGCTTACCGGCGATTACGCAAAGGATATCGCCGGCAACAGGTCCATGAGGATATTTAACGACCCTGTCGGCCTTGCGTTAGCAAGAAACACGGATAACCTAATAGTCCAGACTTATCCGAGAGACACCGGAGAAGTAATAAGCGACGTCGGCGTCCCTGTTTTCATAGACGGCAGGCACTGGGGCGGCATAAGGGTAGGTTACGGGGTATAGGTATAAAAAAATATTAGCCGTAATTTTCAAATTAACTTTTAATTAATTAAGGGAGGAAATTTTATGGAAACAAAATTAGCCAATCCGGCTCCGCTCGGACTTTCCGGGTTTGCTCTTACGACCTTTTTGCTCAGCATGATTAACGTCGGGTGGTTTTCGGGCGCAAACATGCCGATGGTTCTTGCATGCGCTTTTGCTTTCGGCGGTACGGCTCAGTTTGCCGC
>JAJYZM010000036.1:3044-8105 GCA_021799935.1 bacterium
GGAAATGCCGAGAGGCAACAGTTTCGGCACGGTCGCGTTTTGCGGTTACGGGGCGTTCTGGTGGAGTTTTGCCCTGTTCGTTTTATTCTTTTCAAAAGGAGTAACCGGAGCGTTCGCAGGCTGGTATCTGTTCTTGTGGGGACTGTTTACGATGTTTATGTGGGTTGCGTCTTTGAAAAAAGCCAAGGCGCTTATGCTGATTTTTTTATTTCTTACCGCGACTTTTTATCTGCTTGCTATCGGTTTCTGGACGGGAGCGGCTATTATAACAGTCGTCGGCGGATATTTAGGGCTTATTACCGCCGTTCTGGCATTTTACCTTGCGGCGGCCGAAAGCATCAACGAATCATGGGGAAGCGCCGTTCTGCCGGTATAACAATTAATACCTTAAATCACAGGTAGGAACTATTAAAATTGTTTCAACATTATGATAAAGACTGGATTCCCGCTTTCGCGGGAATGACTATGCGGGGATTGAGGTTTTAACCCAACAATCGTCATTCCCGCGAAAGCGGGAATCCAGATTTAATATAGCTTTTGAGTATATAATGTAATTTCTAATGCAGGATTAAGGGATAATATTTGATTTGACTTCCCGTTAGTAATATAATTATAAATATGAAAAATTAATTAATATTTAAAATATTTCTAGGTATGTTCAAATCTGAAATTTCATCCATAGGCGAAGCGGTTAAAGTTTTAAAGATAAACCTAGGCGCCGATTTAATAAATATTACGGTTTTCGGGTCGCGCGCACGGGGTGATTTTTCTAAAGATTCGGACTTAGACGTCCTCGTAGTGGTTAAGAATAAAACAATACCCGTTTCATCCCTTATTAACGATACTTTTTATGACGAGGAGCTTAAAAACGATATACCTTTTTCGGTTACCGTTATGCCCGAAAAATCATGGGAAAAAAATAAAAAGTTTAATACAGGTTTTTATTCGAATATTAAAAGAGAGGGGAAGATTTTCTATGGGACTGACGTCTGAGGAAAAAGTATCATTATCGGACATAAGATTCCAAAAAGCGCAAGAAATGTTATCCGATGCGGTTCTTAACATGGAAGGCAAAAGGTATAAAACGGCGGCTAACAGGAGTTATTATGCGGCTTATCATGCGGCAAGGTCGCTTTTAATACTTAAAGGTATCGACCCTTCTACTCATGACGGGGTTAAGGCTATGTTTTCCCTTCATTTCGTCAAAAATAATTTAATATCCATAGAAACGGGAAAGATATACCAGAATTTAATGTCTCTGCGCAATGAAGCCGATTACGACGACTTTTCGGAAATAACCGGAACTGAAGCCGAAAATGCAATTAATATTGTTCAAAAATTTATAGAAACATTAGATAAAACAAGAAACGGTATTAAAAATGAAATTATTCACGGTCAATAGTCAATAAAGGTTAAAAAAAACAAATGTGCCTAGCAATTCCATCCAAAGTCATAGAAATAAAAGACGAAAGCACCGTTATTGTCGATACTATGGGTTCTAAAAGGCTCGTTTCTACGATGCTTCTGGAAGAGCCTGCAGTCATAGGCGATTATCTGCTTATACACGTCGGTTACGCAATGCAGAAAATAGACGAAAAAGAAGCAAAAGAAAGCCTTAACCTGTTCAGGGAAATCGAAAGCAAAACGGCAGGGTAGAATGACAAAACCTTAATTCTGCTATAGAAAATATTTAAATGTTTCTTTTATACGTAGATTTTGGATTCCCGCTTTCGCGGGAATCCAAAAAATAAAATTTCTAATGCAAAATTAAGGACAAAATATAAATATGGAATTATATTCCGATTTTAAAAGAAAAGACGATATAAGCAGGCTGATATCTCTCATAGATTCCGAAGTTAAAAAAACTATCAATATAATGGAAATATGTGGCGGGCATACCCATTCCATTATGAAATACGGATTAAATACCATCCTTAAAGATAAAATAAATTTTCTTCACGGACCAGGATGTCCGGTTTGCGTGATGCCTGTTAAAAGAATAGACGAGGCGATAGAAATTGCAAATTCGCCGGACGTTATACTTGCGGCATACGGCGATATGATGCGTGTTCCCGGAACCGATAGCTCTCTGATAAAAGAGCGCGCGAAGGGAAAAGACGTAAGGATGGTGTATTCCCCTCTCGATATTATAAAAATAGCACTCGATAAAGCAAATAAAGATAAAAAAATAGTTTTTTTCGCGATAGGGTTTGAAACGACGACTCCCATGACGGCGGCTCTTCTCGAAGAAGTTATATCGAGGCGCATAAATAATGTTTTGTTTCACGTCAACCATGTTCTCGTGCCTCCTCCGATAAACGCCATTTTAGATTCCGGCGATAATTTAATAGACGGATTTATCTGTCCGGGACACGTCAGCGTTATGACCGGAAGTAGCATTTATAACGACATTCCTGATAAATACGGCAAGGCGGCCGTCATAGCGGGATTCGAGCCTTACGACATTTTAAGCGGAGTTCTTTTAATAGCGAGGCAGATTAACGAAAGCCGACCGTCCGTCGAAATTGCTTATAAAAGGGTGGTCAAAGAAAGCGGAAATAAAAAGGCGCAGATTTTGGTGGATAAATATTTTACCGTAAGAGACGAATTCGAATGGAGAGGGTTTGGAAATATTCCCAAAAGCGGGTTAAAATTAAGGGACGAGTTTAAAAATTTTGACGCCGAGCACTTTTTTAAGGATGAATTAAAAGAATTACGTTTAAAAACGGAATCGAGTCAAACCGGCAAAGAAAACGCCGCATGCAAATGCGGTGAAATATTAAAAGGGAAATCCAAGCCCGACGACTGTCAGCTGTTCGGGAAAGCCTGCAATCCGGAAAATCCGGTAGGGGCATGCATGGTATCTTTTGAAGGCGCATGCGCCGCATATTATAAATACCGTAATTTTTAAACAATTAATCTTTTAAAGAGCTTTTTAATCTCGATATAGTTATTTCTTCTTTCATTTTATTATTAGTAACAGCATAATAGATTTATTAAATTATGTCATATTTTAATCCGAAAATTTTCTTCTTATTTTTTGACTGCTAACGTCGAACCGCTCATTTTAATCCTAAAAAAATCGCAGGTTTTTAAAATTGGTAAAAAAATAGATTTCAAATCATATAATAGCTATGATACTTCCTGATATTTACGCCGGAAAAATGCACGCCGTATTGTTTAGAAGCCGGGGAAACAGAGTTAAGGGGAGAGAGATTGGTACAATTTTGAATGGTATGTTAAAAAAGAAGCGCTTTTTAATCTCGAACATTTAAAAGAAAGAATGATTATGAGCCGCAAATAGCAAAAATCGATCTCCTCGATATGCAAAGCGCAAAAAAAGAAGTTGAATCGTTCATAATGAACCCAAATATTTTAAATTCATGGTCGAAATAATATTTTAAAACGCTAACCGGCTTAGTTAGATTTAAAAACGATAAAAAATAAGAAACGATGTCTCCAAAGTATGTTAAACGGTTCTCGCTTTGCCAACTTAGTTGGCAAATTTAGTCGGCGTAAAGCGTCCCTTTCTTAAAATCTTAAATGTCCTTAATTTATAATTAGCCGTAATTTTATTTCATTTTTTCTTTATTTCTATATGCCTTTCTTATTCTTTTAGCCTCTTTTTTAAATATGGCACGGAAATTGCAAAATATAAAATAAATTAAAAAATTGCAGTATAATATATAACATAAATTAAAAAATCAAATATTTTAAAGGAGTCCCGCTATGTTTAAGTTAATTTTTAATTTAATCAAAAAAGCCCTAAAAGGAGCGTCTCCTAACATGCGGTCTTTTCTCTCTTCCCCCTATAAGCTCCCCATACTCCTTTTAACCTTGCTCCAACTTTCTTTATTTCCTTATACACCTCTTTACGCTTCTCCCGTCCTTCCTGCCGGAGGCTCTTTTGCCGCCGGAGGCGGCTCAATTAGTTCCTCCGGCTATTCTATGACTATAAACCAGAATACCCCTAAAGCCGTTATTAACTGGAACTCGTTTTCCATAGGCAAAGACGGACAGGTATTCTTCAATAACGGACAAGGCGCTACATTAAACAGGGTAACCGGCTCTTCCATTTCTTCCATAGCCGGTCTTCTTAAGGCATCAGGCTCCTTATATCTCATTAACCCCAACGGCATAGTAATTACCTCTTCCGGCTCCGTTATAACGGGAGGGGATTTCATAGCTTCCACCCTTAACGAATCAAACTCTAATTTCTTAAACGACATAATATCTTTATCCGGCAATACGGGCTCCGTATTAAACCAAGGCTCCATTAACTCTTCCGGCAGCGCAATACTGGTAGGCACCATAGTAACCAATTCCGGAACCGTTACCTCTTCTTCGAACTCCGCTTTAGTCTCTTCGACCCGTTTAGTCCTTATCCCAGGCGGCTTGTCCGGCATCATAATATCTCCTTCTGCCGTATCCGGCTCCGTTACCAACTCAGGGGTTATTAAAGCCGCTTCCGTTTATTTATCTTCCTCCGCCGGTAACGTCTATGCTTTAGCCGGCAATAACGGCGGCCTCATAGAAGCTACCGGCTCTAAAACTATTAACGGCCAGGTCTGGCTTACAGCCCCCAAAGGAACGGTAACGGTATCTTCTCCGGTTAAGTCATCTTCTAATATTTATATAGACGGAACCCAGGGCACCGACTTAACTTCTTCTTCCAGCATATATTCCAACGGAGGGGATATAAAGATAGGTTTATTTCCCTCACTCCCCGAATCCTTAGTTGCCAATCTTTCATCAGGCTCTTTAATCTATAACCCAAACGGCTCGGTAGAGACCTCTGGAGACACCCTTAATATGGGAGACGTTACCGTCAATGTCAAAAACTGGTTATTAGACCCTGCGGATTTTACGATAGATTCGAGTAATAATACTACTATAGATAACGCTTTAGGTTCGGGAAACGTAACGATAACTACGACGTCCGGAACTCCCGCTGCTTCTCCTTCTCTTAACTCCGGCTCTTATAATACTAATATCGGAGACATAAACGTAGATGCGCCCTTGTCCTGGTCTTCTGCCAATACGTTAACGTTATCGGCGTAT
>JAJYZM010000037.1 GCA_021799935.1 bacterium
TTATAAGATATTTCGGCATTGCCGGAAAAAGCTTAGGGTTCGGTTATCCCGAGGTTATACTTATTGCTGTAGGCATATTCTCAATTTTTATAGGAGTAATGGGAATAATATACCAAAACAGCTCTAAAAGGCTTTTTGCTTATTCCAGTATAGAGCATATGGGAATAATTACTTTAGGTTTCGGTCTTGGCGGAATATTTGGAACATTTGGGGCGCTTTTACAGATGCTGGGACACACACTGACAAAATCTACAATGTATTTCGGCGCAGGGAATTTTCTGCATAAGTTTAAGACAAAAAATATTAAAAAGATCAAGGGAGTTTTTCAAATTATGCCGAAAACAGCTTTTTTATTTTCTGCCGGCATACTGTCGTTAATCGGCACCCCGCCTTCTATAATATTTATCGGCGAATTTTTAATAATACTTCAGAGTTTAAAAGACGGTTATTACTGGATAACTATTTTATTAATAGGATTTTTATTGGCTGCATTTATAAGCTTGTTGTCTAAATCGGGCTCAATGGTTTTCGGCAATGCTGACGAAAATCTTAGCGCGGAAAGAGGCGATTTTTCGCCGCTTTCATATATGCCTATGTTACTGCCTCTTGCAGCATCGTTAATTTTAGGCTTCTATATTCCAAGCAGTCTTCATAATTTATTATCGGGGATAGTCCATATCATAAATTTTAAAATAAAATAAAATAAATAAATTAAAAGTATTTATTAAAAACTATGAAGCACGGTAAATATAAATTTTTAGGTGATTACGAGTTTATCTGGGGTCCTGTAAGAAAAGGAGTTTCAGAATCTATTTTATTTAATTTTTTATCGTCGGGGGAAGAACTTCACAATTTAGAAATTACTGCAGGTTATAAAAAAAGAAACGCAGAAAAAAGATTTTCAGAAAAAAGAAATTTATATGAACAGATTTTACTTATAGAAAGGGTATCAGGTCTTCACGCTTTTGCCTCGTCGCTTGCATTTTGCCTCGGCGTTGAAGATTTTTTCGGTCTTATGAATAAAATACATAATAATATTAAAATTCTGCGCATGTTTTTTTCCGAATTTGAAAGAATCAGGAACCATATAGAAAATTTATCGGAAATAGCCGAATCCACATATATTCAGGTTCCTTCCGCTTTATATGCCTATCATGCGGAGATGTTAAAACAGTTGTCCCATAAGTATTTAAAATCCCGTTATCTTATGGGTATTAACGAAATATGCGGAATCAGGGGAAATTTATCGCTTGAAGATATCGAAAATATTTTTAGTGCCGTAAGATTAACCGTGAATAAAGTTCAGGAAATAATTAAAAAAAATATGGAAACAAAGTCTCATATAGACAGGCTGAAGACTACCGGAAAAATAGATTTAAAAACTGCAAAGCGGTTCTGTGCAAAAGGAGTTGCGGCTAAAAGCGCGGGAATTTCTTCAGACTTAAGAATAAAAAATCCATATTTATTATACGGCGAAGTAGATATTAAACCGGTTATATATGAAGAAGGAGACGCTTTTTCCAGATATGCGGTCAGAATAGAAGAGATAGCCCAGTCTTTAAGTATAATGGAATATTGCGCAGGCACTCTGGAAGCAAATAAATTTACTTCAACATCCGATAATTTATATAATTTGGAAGATATAGAAAAATTTAAGAATAAAAGACAAAATCACGGTTTTGGATATTCGGAATCTTCCGAAGGCGCAATTTTTTGCTATATAAAAGACTTTGACGGCAAAATTTTTAAAAAAATAAATATAAAGTATCCGTTTGAAAATAATTATAAATTATTTGCCTGCGGTACAAAAAATACTATGATGATGGATTTTAATATCAATGAAACCAGTTATAATTTTTCGGTTGCAGCATTAGACAAATAAATTTGTGACGGGGACGGAATTGAATTCTGCCCCCGTATAATAAAAATACGTAAGGGTATATATAATGGCTTTTTGGACATATAACGGATTAAAATTCGGAATCAAATCGGTTAAGTTCCCCAGAGAAAAAGATTTTTACGACGGATTTATATCGTCAATAAAAGTCGATATTAAAAAATGTTTAAATTTCAGAAAAACAAGGAATAAATCCGAACAAGGTTGTAAAGAGTGCGAGCTCATATGCCCTACCGAGTCGATTAGCATTGCTAAATTATTGAACCAAGCAGAATTAGCAGATAAAGAAGGATTAAAAGCTATCGATGCGGAAAGATGTATTTTTTGCGGTTTTTGCATAGATGCATGTATAAACGTAAATATTTCAACCGGCGGAGGAGCAATAACTTATGCGGATGAATTTGAGTTTAATATTTGTAAACAAAGTTATGCCGCAGAAAAAATTTTTAAAAAATCGTTATTTGTAAAACACATAGATACAGGTTCTTGCGGCGCTTGCGAATCGGAAATAAATGCGTTAAATAATCCATATTATAATATGCACAGGTTGGGAATATTTATTACGCCGAGTCCCAGATTTGCCGATGTATTGCTTGCGACCGGCGTTTTTACCGAAAAGATGACGGAAGTTTTTTTTAACGTTTTAGACAATATTCCAAAACCCAGATTTATAATATTAGCCGGTTCTTGCGCTATTACAAGAGGAATTTACGAAAATAAAGAAACAACGTCGTTAAGCGAAAATCAGCTTAAATTACTTGAGGCAGAAAATATAATAGCACTGCCGCACTGCCCTCCTAATCCTTTTGAAATTTTAAATGTTTTGCTGTTAATCAAGAACGGTGAATTAAAATGACTTATAACTGCTATTATCTTTTTTTAATTATATCTTTATCGGGTGTTTTGACGTCTTTTGCCGCTTTAATTTTAGGCGGAAAATTCAAATATGCCTCATTTGTTTTTTCAAATGTTATTTATATGCTGTCTTCATTGACTGCGGTTGCGTATTCCGTCATTTCTTTTATAAAAGGAGGTAAACACTTAAATCAAATAATAGAAATAGGCAGATTTTTCCCTGCAGGCAAAATAATTCTAAAATATGATCCTCTTTCAGATTTTTTTCTGATGTTTATTTTTTTCGTGTTTTCATATATTTCGCTTTATCAGATACAGTATATTAAAAAGGTAGGTCAAAAAATAAATATGCCTCTATTTTCTTTTTTATTCGGCATAATGCTTATAAGCGTTTATTTTTTATTGATATCTTTTAACGGCTTTATATTTCTGATTTTCTGGGAAATTATGGCAATATCTTCTTATTTTCTAGTAATAACTAAACATTACATTAAAGGAACAAAAAAAGCTGCTTTTTTAATGGCGGTTATAATGGAAATAGGCGCAATGCTAATTGCGGTAGGTTTAATAATTTTATACTTACATTCAAATAGTTTTAATTTTGAAGCTCTTAAAAATTTATCTATACCCGTTTACTTAAAAGAAATAGTTTTTTTGCTTTTTTTATTCGGTTTCGGTGCAAAAATGGGTATAGTTCCGCTTCATATATGGCTGCCTGAGGCTCATCCCGCCTCTCCTTCAGGCGTGTCCGGAATTTTAAGCGGCGTTTTGACTTCTTGCGGGCTTTACGGAATAGCGAGGTTTGGACTTTATATTTTACACCCGCTAAATTCATCGTTAATGTTAGGTTCAATCGTTTTAATTATCGCGGCGCTAACTATGTTTTTCGGCGTTTTATATATGTCCCAGACGCATGATATTAAAGTCCTGCTATCTTATTCTACGGTAGATAATATGGGTTTGATATTAACCGGAATAGGCGCGTCGCTTTATTATAATTATTTTGGATTAAAGGGTCTTTCGGCTCTTGCCCTGATAGCTTCGCTATACGCCCTTATAAACCATGCATTTTTTAAAAGTCTCTTATTTATGGGGTCAGGAAATATTGAATATGAAACCGAAAGCCACGATATGGATAAATTCGGAGGAATTATTAGAGGTATGCCATTGACGGGAATACTTATATTTATAGGAGTTTTATCGGCAGCCGGAATTCCGCCGCTTAACGGGTTCGTTTCCGAATGGCTTAACCTTGAGGTTGTTTTTTTAGGTTTTCACATAAGTTCCGTTCTTCCTAGGATACTCATTTTTACCGTAGGAGCTATAATGGCTTTGAGTATGGCAGTTGCGGTTTCGACTTACGTAAAATTATATGGACTAACGTTTTTGGGTCAGCCGAAATCAAAAGATGCCAAAAAAGCAAAAGAAGTACCTATTTTAATGAATATAGCACTTTTAATACCGGTAATTTTAAGTATAACTTTAGCAGGATTTATGTTTTTGTACACTCCTGTTCTATCAAAAGTGTCGCAGTCTATATATCACATTAATATTAACGGTAAAATATTAAAAAATTATATATTTATACCTTATTACAGCTCGTTTTCCGCTTCAAGCCCGATTTATCTGTTTTTCGTGTCAATCATATTTATATTAATTTTTTATGTTTTATACAGGCTGATAATAAAACCTAGAAAACGTTTAGTTAATTATGCTTGGACAGGGGGAGAAACTAAAAGTTTTGCAAATCCGAACGCACAGGTATCCGTTCTTGGTTTTTCTAATGCATTAAGAATTATGTTTAATATAGTATATAAAAAGGTGAGCAGAGTTCATACTAAAACCGAAACATCAATATCAGAACACAATTACGAGCTTAAAAACCCGTTTCCTTATTCATCATACTATCATAATTCAAGCGGTTACGGCTCTTATATATTTCCATTGATAGAATATTATTTATATCTGCCCTTGATTAAAATATTTGAAAAAATAAGCTATATTACGACAGAGCTTATGCAGAACGGTTCTTTAAATTTATACATATTTTATATATTCTTCGTCTTTATCGCAGCTTTTTTTATAATCATTACGATACCCTTTTAAAATCTATAATGCAGGAGGGACAGATTAAATTTGTCCCTGAATCTATATTTATAATTAAGCAATATGTCATGTTGCAAAAAATTTAGCATAAACGTCATAAAATTTTAACATCAATAAATTATAATAAATATAACTGTATTTGAAGGTTTTATATTGCAGCCTGCCGTGCCGCCGTAACATTGAGGCGTATAATAACTATAAACTATAAAAAGAGAAGGAACATAAAATGAAAAATACGGCATTAAATACGGAATAATCGAAAATAGTTTATCTGCATAGATATTTTTTATTAGAACAGCCGCCTTGACGGTATCATCCAGATATCCGGTTCTGCAATCTTGCCTATCCTATCGCCGTTATAAACTAAAATACCGCCGATCCATAATTTGCCGAGGCCGTCTGCTACGGTTTTCATAGGTCTTATATCAGAAGGGGTTACAGTACTGCGATTTTTAATTTCAATCCCCATTATTCTTTCGTTTATTTTCAAAAGAATATCAAGTTCTAATCCTGAGCGGGTTCTATAAAAATACATCGAGACAGGTTTCTGCATTGTTTTTATCCATTTGTAAATTTCAGAAATTACAAAAGTTTCAAATATATCGCCGGAAATCACGCTGCCCCAAAAGCCTGTCATCTGCCTTAATAAACCAATGTCAAGCCAGTAAATCTTCGGGGTTTTTACAGCCGAACTCGTTATATTAGTTCCGTAAGGTTGAAGCAGTATAGTTTGATAAGATATTTTCAGATATTCTAAGTATCTCTTCGATGTATCCACGCTTATGCCGACATCCCGGGCCAGTTCGGAATAATTGAGGAGTTTTGCATTTCTTAAAGCCGATATTGTTTGAAATTTCTTAAAAGGTTCCAAATCTTCTATTCTCGATAAATCGGCAAGATCCCTTTCTAAATATGTATAAGTATAATCTCTGAGCCATTTTTGTCTTTCATAGGCGTTATTAATACTTAAAAGAAACGGCATTCCGCCCCATCTTAATAAGTGTTCCTGCGCTTCTTTCAATTTTACATCGTCTTCGCCTATTAAAACAGACGGAAGACTTTCCATAAGCCTTTGAAAATCTTCTTCTTCAAAGATGCGGTCTAGAAGAGGCGGTTTAATAATTTTAGCTCCTGGTCCGGCATATATCTCGGACATCATTAAAGGCCATAGTTCGTAAAGCGATATTCTTCCCGCAAGGGATTCCCTTATCTTTTTCAATAAAAGAATTTGACTTGAACCGAGAATTACTTGAAAATCGAGATTTCCTCCGTCATAGGCATATTTAACCTTTTCAAACAGCGACGGTTCTTTCTGCGCCTCGTCAAGTATAGCTTTGCCTATGTCTTTATGCCAGTTTGAGGCTGTGATCTGCGAAATACCGTCTCGTATTTCCGGAGAATCCAGATTGATATAACGCAACGCATTATACTTATTTTTAGCAAGGGTGGTCTTTCCTGTCTGACGGGCGCCGGTTATTAAGACGATTTTTTTTTCTTTTTCGGAGGGTAGAAAATTATATATCGCCCTAAAATACTGTAAATTTTCGCTCATAATCTTAAATTTTACAGTATATTTTAGGAAATGTCAATATAGCGGATATTGGTCAGCTTCGCTGGACTCTGTCCGTCCGCATCTTCGAATGCATAAAAGCCTTCGGCTTTTTATGAGCCCATTCGAAGATATGCTATCAATGACCTGAAGCGGCTGTATTAAACATAAATAATAACGCAGCCGCTTCGGCAAAATTAAAATTAACAGTTATTAATGCCGATTAATGCCGATTCATAACCAATCGATGCAAAATAAACAGCTATATTATTCGGAAAGGTTTTCTTTCATTGCTTTAATTTTTTTATTTAACATTCTTTTCATAAACTCAAGACGTTTAATTTTATTGGCAATTCTTTTCTTCATTATTTGTACAAATTCGTTTCTCTGCGTCGGCGTTAACACGTTAAAGAATTTTTTGAAAAAGTTTGCTTTGATTTCAACCATGTTTTTAACTTTATTTGTAATATTAGATACGAAAACGCTTTTGTTAAACGTTCCGGATTTCATTGCCGAAAGCAGCGGATTTCTAAAGTTTCCCATATTAGACCTGAAAGCTTTAAATTCCTGACGCTTAAACATCATAATTTGATGAACCTGGTTTTTATTTAAATTCAATTTCTTTTTGAGAGCAAAAACATTGAACATTCTCATTCCCATGCCCATATTAATTTTGCAGCGGCGCATAAATTTATGCCCCATAAGGTTATTTTTCTGCATACCCTGAAATGCGTAAGATTTGTCGGCAAAATACGTTCCCGTAAAAATAAATGCCAACAAAAACATAAACAGGAAAAAAAACTTAGACTTTTTCATTTTAAATCTCTCCTTTAAATTAAAAATTAAATTAAATAAATAATTAAAGCGGATAATATTTAAAACCGGCTAAAATTATTTATAAATTGATTATATCCTATAAATGTTAATTTAAAATAAATATTTCGTAAATGAATTAAATTTTCCCTTAAATTAGCAAAGAATTTTATTTAAATCGATTTTAAAAATATTTTTGCCGCCTTTATATTCGTATATAATTTTTAATCCGTGTTTTTCTATTATTTGTTTTGTGATGTATAAACCGAGTCCGAAACCGTCTTTGTTTTTTGCGTTTAGTTCTTTTGAAAAAGGTTCAAACATAGCGTCTTCAGAAATAGACGGTTTTGCTCCTTCGTTTATTATGCTCAAAATGCCATTTTCTATGATTACCGTTACTTCAGATTTTGCATTTTTTCTGAATTTAAATGCATTGTCCATTAAATTTTTTATGCCTATGCTTAGCAGTTCGCAATCTGCCTTAACCGTATAATGGGGATTATCGGAAATAACGTTTACAGCGCCGCCGTTTTTTACGAAAAGCAGTTCGTTTGCCCTGTTTATTACGCCGGTTAAACTGCAGGCAGTTGTATTTATAATTTCGCTAACCGCCGCTATTTTTTCCGCGGCGAACAGCTCGTTTATAAGCATTTCAAGCCTGTTAAATATGTCAGAAAAAATTCTTTTTTTATTTTCGTCTTCGTCTTTTAATAATTCAAGCGCAATCTTGCCTTTAGTAATAGGAGTTTTTAATTCGTGAGCGATGTTTCTTATAAACCAAATTCTGGTATTCATGGTTTTTTTAAGGTTGTCT
>JAJYZM010000038.1 GCA_021799935.1 bacterium
TATCGCGCATTAATATACCGGAAGGATATTTAGAATATATAGAGAAGATTAAACTTAAAGAGATAAGAGAAAGGGAAAAAATTTACAGGCATCAAGGAGAAAAGATAAGCGTCGGCGGAAAGACCGCTATAATCGTCGATGACGGCATTGCTACCGGCGCATCGGTCAGGGTAGTCATAGACGCCGTTAAAGATGAAAAGCCGGCAAAGATAATCGTCGCCGTTCCGGTTATCGCCGCCGATACTTTGAGGGAATTAAAAAAAACGGTCGATAAAGTGGTTGTTTTAAGCGCTCCCGAAGAGTTTTACGCCGTAGGAGAATTTTACGAGGATTTCAGCCAGACCGCGGACGGCGAGGTGATAGAACTTCTGCAAAAATCCAGAAAAAACGATTAATAAATACATAAAACAGGATTTGAAATTTTATAGCTTTTATTGTTTAATTGTGATTAAAGTCAATTTAATTTAGTTTTAAATTTGATAAACTTTATATTAAAGGAAGTAAACGGAAGATTATAAATTTTAATATAGGAGTTTATCATGGCAGAATTTAACGAAAACGATGTCCTTGAAAAATTAAAAGGCATTATAGACCCGGAGCTTGAAGTAAATATAGTTGACCTGGGGCTGGTATATAAAATAAATTTAAATGAAAACGGCGGCGTCCGCCTCGATATGACTTTAACGGCAAAGGGCTGTCCAATAAGCAGCGTTATAAAATACGAGGTCGAGGAGGCTTTAAAAAGCATTCCGGGCGTTAAGGCCGTAAAGGTAAATTTCGTTTGGGAGCCGGAGTGGAATCCTTCGATGATAAAGTCCGAAGCCCTAAAAAGACTTAAAACCCATTAAACAAGTTTAAGTCCGCGCGCATTACCCATTACATTAAGTCCAAGCAGTAAGCTGTGTTAATAAATAATAAACAATAAAAAAGGACGGTTAGCATATGAACGCAACAGACAGTTCAATCGAAATATCCCTGAAACATATAAAAACCGCGCTTATTTTCCTGCCGGTTTTTTTTGTTTTAATGTTTTTGGATTTTAAAAGTTTTAACGAATATTTTTTTATGAATTATAAAATAATAGCCCTGACGCACGTATTTACGCTCGGATTCCTGCTTATGGTAATTATGGGGGCTTCTTATATGCTTTTACCCGTGGCGCTCGGCGTAAAAATCGCTTACGAAAAGCTTTTTTTTCCGGTTTATTACGCATATGTAATTTCTTTATTGCTGTTCGTTATAGGAATGCATTATCTTTCGGGAGCCATGATAGCCGCAGGCGGCATCCTTCTGTTTGCTTCGGTTTTGGTTTATAACTTAAACGTGCTTTTAAGTTTGAAAAAGGTAAAAAAGTGGGATTATTCCTCCGCCGGAATCGCTTTTGCGTATGCGTATCTTTTTGCCGGATTGTCGATAGGATTATATCTGGCTTTATCGTTTTATTTTAAAATAGGGCTCAATCTTTACGATATATTGCAGGACCATATCTATGTTATTTTTATAGGCTTTGCCGCCATGCTTTTTATAGCCGTTTCATACAGACTGCTTCCCATGTTTTATATGACTAAAACCCCGGATAATTTATACTGGAAAGCCGATTTAACAGCCGTTAACGCAGGCATCGCAGCGATAATCGCGTCTTCGTTTTTCGGAAACGGCTCGGCCGAGCATATTTATCTTAACCTCGCCGGAGGGTGGCTGTTGGGATTGGGCATTCTTCTATATTGCTATATATTTTTTAATCTTATGCTGAAAAGGCTCAAGAAAAAGTTCGACATTACCGCTTTTTATCTGTTTGCGGGCATTGTATTTCTTATAATTGCGACGCTTGCCGGCCTGTTTATAATTACCGTTCCTCAGGAAAAATTAAATATGTTCGGCGGCATAAACGGCGTATATTACGTATTCGGCTTTTTGGGTCTGTTCGGTTTTGCCGGGATGGCAATAATCGGTTTCCTGAATAAAATATTTCCTTTTTTGATAAGCCTTAAGGTATTCGAAAAGGCAAAAAAGGGAGCTTACGGAAAACTGTTTTCGGATTTAAAGACTAAATATTTCGAATACGTGATATTCGCGCTGTTTCTGGCAGGTTCTATTCTTTGGATATTTTATTTAATTCAGCTCGCCGCCGCAGTTCTTTTTGCCGCGTCTATACTGCTCCTGTTTCATATATTTTCTATGGGCTGGTAAAAAAAGGCAAACCGCCCCGTCAGGCAAAGCCTGACACCCATCCTTAGTAAAGGATGGGAATTTAAAAGACAACAGCCATATTATTTTAGTTTAGCTATGAGCAGGTAATATAGAAGGGGACGGATCTGGAAAATAATGGTGTCGGATTTGAAATCTAACGCCATTATTTTCTTGACGCCATTATTTTTCTTAGCTGCAGGCCGGTTAATTATCTCCAAATTTTTATGGTATAAAGGTCGCCGCCGGTTTCTTCCGTCAAGAATTTATACCCGGCGTCTTTTAATCTGGGGTATAAATGTATCGGCTTTCTTTCATGGATTATATGAAGGGCGGCGTCGCTTCCCAAGCCTTCGAGCGCAGAGAATATTTTAAGAAGGGGCTGAGGCGGTTCGAGCCCTCTTACGTCGAGTTCCACGATATTCTGTTTGTGGGCAAGGTTTTTTAAATCTTCGTCGCCGAATTGATTTTCGCCGGCTTCTTCGGAAACTTTGACGGGTTTTGCCTCAGCATTGCTCCTGAAGAAGATTATTTCGAATCCCTCTGGAACTTTATCGGTTATATGCTCGAACCCTTTGTTTTTTAAAACCGAATAAAGCGGGAAAGGTTCAAAGCTGTTTATTAAATCCAGCGCTTCGCCGTTTTTTAATTTATTAACCGCTTCCATAATTTTTTTAAAAGGGTCGGCTCCGTTTTTAATGTCTTCCCTTACGTCGAGTTTGATTCTTTTTAAATCGTCTATATTTTGCATGATTTTACCTCTTTTTTAATTTATATTTTTAAACTATTTAAGTAATAGACAGTATCTTTTCCATAACGTTTTGCTTTTCGTCCTGAGTCAGATGCATCTGCGCCATATTAAACAAAATATGGTCTTCTTTGTCTTCATGTTCCGACAGAAGCCGGCTCAAAGAATTTCCAGCATCTGCAAGCGCTTTATAATCCTTATCCTGCCGGTAGCCGTTAATTTTTACTTTAAAATCCGCCGAAAGGTCCCTGCAGTGATTATGTTCTATGAGCATAACGTTTATTGGACCGGTTTCTACGCCGATATAATTTCCGAGAACGGGAAACAGAGCTTCTTCTTCTCTTTTGAAGTGTATTTCCATGTCTTTATCCATAAAAGCGGCTATTTCGCTTAGCCGGTTTATTAAATTATTCCCGTTTTCGTCGGATTCGGCCGCGGCCGCTTTCTTTAAATATCCTTCGAATTTATTTAAAACGTCCCTGATTCCTTCGTGTTCCATCCTTAAAGCCTCAAGGGGGTCATGATTTGCATCCATAGTAAAGCTCCTTTAGTTAAATTAATTAAATCGCCTGCTCCATTTAATTTTATCATATAGTTATTTTATTGCAGTGACAAATGTCACAAATATATAAAAAAGATAATATATAATATGATATAAAAATATAAATGTTAAATTACGCCTCATTATGCTATAATTTAGAATATAAATTATTATTCAATAAAAAATAAAATAAAAAATATTATATGCCGTTCAAACTTCCTAAGTTTTTTAAAAGATTAGATAGATTTATACTCAGCATCGCTGTTTCCACAAGTTTGGCTATCGCGATTATATCCGCTTACCTGCTGTATAATTTTGGAAATAATATAATAAATACGGGAGCTGTGGTCACAAGTTCCTATATAGCCAATCAGACTTTCGATACGATGTATCAGATAATGAAGAGGGGATGGAACGAAAAGCAGGTCGAAAGTTTTGTCGAAGCGCTGAAAAAATCTTCTAAGAACGAAAAAATGTTGGGAATTTTTATATTCAGAGGTTCTATCGTAAAAAAACAGTTCGGCCGGGTTCCGCAGCCGAAAGAAAACAGTATCGTTAAAAAGGCTTTCGAGTCAAAATCTATAATACATAAAACATCAAACGGAAAGGAAATTTACGCTTATCCTCTGCTCGCGAAATCTATGTGCTTGAAATGCCACACTATGGCAAAAGCCGGAGACGTGAACGGCGTCATAGAGGTTTCTTTTAATACCGCCAATATGACCAATAAATTTAAAAACTATTATTTTTTTATTTTATTTCTGATTTTTATTCTGCCCATTTCAGGCGGGGTCTTCGTAACTTTAATTTTAAGGCGCTCTATTAAGCATGGAATAGAAAGCATAAATAAAGAAGTAGAAAATATAAAAACCGTAAAAGATTTAAAATCGTTGAACGCAAAGCTTATCGACCTTAAATTCGAGGAATTTAACCAGATTTATAAAGGAGTGAACAGTCTTTCGGCAAGGCTTAAAGATATAGCCGTCGATAAAGACGTTCTAGAATTTGAAATAAAACTCTTGGAAAGATTTATTATTACCTCGGAAGTAGTTAAAGACTGGAGGGAGCATGTCTTTAACCTGCTTATAGAAATGAATAATATCATTAAAATATACAACGTTTTTTCTATATTCATTCAGGACGAAAATTTAATCAAAATAGAAGTATTCTGGAAAGGAGAGCCGACCGAAAAAACCAAAAAAATATTCGATAATCTTATTTATCAAAGCATATATCGCAACGGATTGGGCAGTTTTTTTACGCATGGCATAGAAAACCATGAGATATTTCATAATATAGCCGATAAAAATTCAAAACTGCCGGACCTTTCCGAAGAAGATTTAACGGTTCAGACTAAAAAGGTAATTCTAGATACTCCGCATATCGGAGGTATCGTGGGTATCGGGATTCAGGCCGAGGAATCGATAGATACAACAAGGGAACTTGTGATAAGCTCTGTTTTAGCCACTCTTTTGAACGTTGTAGGCTCTATAAAGGCCATATATAAATATACCAGAGAACTTGAATATTACGCCACGAGGGACGGGCTTACGAGCCTTTATAACCAGCGGGTATTTATGGAGTTCCTGCATTACGAAGTCGAAAGGTCAAAGAGAAATAACGATGTTTTTAGTTTAGTATTTATCGATTTAGACAATTTTAAATTGGTTAACGATATGTACGGACATAACTTCGGAGATAAGTTTCTTAATGCGATAGCCGATATACTCGAAAAAGAAAAAAGGAGAGAGGATATTTTGGGCCGCTACGGAGGAGACGAATTCGTGATGATTCTTCCTGGGGCAAAAGAAGAACAGGCATATATGATTTCTAACAAAATCAGGGATAGCATAAAAAAGTTTTCGCTGACGGATTCTAATACGCAAAAACCGGTTAGTGCGACGGTTTCGATAGGCATAGCGGTATATCCCTATTCGGCGTCGGACGAAAAAGACCTGTTTCTGCTTGCGGACAACATGATGTATAAAGCCAAAAAAATGGGAAAGGATACCGTTTACACCGCAAAGGAAGAAGACGCTATTTCCGTGTATAAGGAAGTTTCGGAAAAGAGCAAAATGGTCTTAAACGCTTTAGAGCAGGATATAATCCTTCCGTATTTCCAGCCCATAATAGATTTGAAAACCGGCGGCGTTATAGCGCACGAGCTTTTAATGCGCATAAAATTAGAAACAGTCGAAGGCGAACTGCCTAATATTATTTCGGCGGTAGAATTTATAGAAATAGCCGAGAATATAGGCGTTGCCCATAAGCTGGATTTAATATTGCTGGAGAAGGCTTTTCTGAAAATCAAGGAAGAAGACTATAAAAGCGATATGTTTATAAATCTCTCCCCTAAATCCCTATTAGTAACCGATTACGTAAAAACGGTTAAGCGCCTGTCTTTAAAATATAATATAGATACTTCCAAAATAGTTTTTGAGTTAACCGAAAGGGAAACCGTAAAAAATATAACTCTTCTGGAAAAGTTTGTAGTTAATCTTAAATACGAGGGTTTCAGATTTGCCGTCGACGATTTCGGTTCCGGTTTTAGTTCGTTTTTGTATATAAAGAGGTTGCCTATCGATTTCCTTAAAATAGACGGCGAGTTTATAAGAGGAATTTTTGAGGATAAAATGGACAGGGCGGTTGTGGCTAGTTCCATTTCTATCGCCAAAGAAATGGGGATTAAGACGATAGCCGAATTTATAGAGTCGGGAGAAGTTTTGTCCGAATTGAAGAAACTTAGCGTGGATTACGCGCAGGGATTTTTTATAGGAATGCCGTCGGAAAACTTCTCGAAAAAGTAATATCGAGGTATATCGCTTTTCGCTTTTATATTTAAGATAAATCGAGCAGTTCGGAAGCTTCTTCCTTGGTGGGAATCCCGACGAAAGAAAGCTTTCCGTTTATAACCGTCGAAGGAACGCTTCTTATGTAAAGTTCGATAGACATGTGCCTGCCTTCGGGCTCGGAAACGTCCAGCGACCTGTAATTAAAATCCTTCCGTTCTTCATAGAGCCTTTTCCATGCGTTATCCGCCGGAATGCACTCCTCGCACCATTTAGAAACAAGGAGAACGACGTCGCGTTTTTTATAATTACTTTTTTACCCGCTTACTGGCTGGAACATCTCATGCATTGAATCTGCTCTTTTGAGCATCATCCGCAGTCGGAGTATCCGCAGTCGAGACATACCGTACAGCCTTCCGCATGTTTCAAATTGGAGCCGCCGCACGAGGGGCAGGCGCCTCTGCCTTGAACGGCATGGGTTTTTATCGTAGAATTGCTCTCAGAAAAGGCGTAAGGATTAAATTTTGGCACCTTTTCTGCCGAATTAGGAGACTTTTTTTCTCCCGAACCGTTTTGCGCTATGGCATTTTCGTTAAGGCTTTTTTCGAGAGCTTTGCCTATGGCGTCGGCGCACGAATATATAATATTGGCTCCGAAACCGTAAGGAATATTGCATCTTATTCCTTTCAGCTGGCTTATAATTTCTTCCGCTCCAATCCCCGACCTCAAAGCCAAACTTACCATTCTTCCGGTTGACTCCGTCTGAGACTGCGCGCATCCGCCGGATTTTCCGATTGAATTAAATATCTCGAAAGGATTTCCGTTTTCGTCGTAATTTATCGTTACGTATAAAGGACCGCATCCGGTGATAGTTTTAACCGTTACGCCGCTTATCATATCGGGGCGTTTTCTCGGTTCTATCTGACTGCCGGTTTTTTTATCCGGGTTGCTATCTTTTATATTTTCTGCGGCGTTCTTGCCGATTATCGGTTTTATGTCGATAGGTTCCGATACGGACGAACCGCAAACCGGACACGCATATTTTTTTGCCGCGCCGCCGCTTACAGAAGAACCGGACGTTAAGACCTGCTCTCTCGACCCGTCCCTGTAAACGGTAATTCCTTTTAGATTAAGGTTGTAAGCAAGCGTATAAACCTCTTTGATATCTTCTTTTTTTGCCGAATTAGGAAAGTTAACGGTTTTACTGACGGCATTATCGGTAAATTTTTGAAAAGCCGCCTGCGTCATAACGTGCCATTTTGGGGTAATATCATGGGAAGTGATAAATATCCTGCTTAAATATTCATATTCTTCTTTAGTCAATAATTCCGCAACTTCTTTACCGTAAGATTTTCCGAGACTGCCGTTTTTTACTATATAATCTATTAATTTTGCGGAATAACCCCCCATGGATTCTAAAACGCCTTTAAGATTTTTGTCGATTTCTATTAAAGTTTGTTTGTCTAATACGTGTCTTTCGTAAGCCAATGCAAACAAAGGTTCTATGCCGCTAGAAGCGCCGCCTATTATGCTGATGGTTCCGGTAGGGGCTATGGTGGTGGTCGTGCCGTTTCTCATAGCCTTGAAACCTTTTTTCTCCCAGAGAGAGCCTTTAAAGTTAGGAAAACTGCCGCGTTCTATGCCCAGCTCTTCGGATTTTATTTTTGATTCTTTATCTATGAATTCCATTATGCTTTCGGCAATTTTAAGCGCGAGTTCGCTGTCGTAAGGTATTCCCA
>JAJYZM010000039.1 GCA_021799935.1 bacterium
AGATTTAATATTATTCGGGGAATACGACGGCAGAAACATAATTAATTTCGAAAACCAGATGGGCGCCCACGGCGGTATAGGCGGAGAGCAAAACGAGCCTTTTGCTGTTTGGAATAAAGATACCCGTTTCGATTTCGGAGCGGTTAATAATTCTTGTAAAATTTACGAATTTTTGTATAATAATTATGTAGATTGATTTTTTCATTTTTAATAGAAACAGTATAAATTCATAATCTATGTCCGAATTAAGACAGGACCCAACAACAAGGGAATGGGTAATAATTGCTACCGAGAGAAGAAGAAGGCCTCACGAGTTCGGCAGCGATTTCTCGTCTAAAAAAGATAATGAGGCAAATCTTCAGGAATATTCCAAGGACTGTCCGTTTTGTCCGGGAAACGAATATCTTTCGCCTCATGAGACGGCGTCGTATAGAACGCTCGGAACAAATCCAAACTCTAAGGGATGGTGGGTAAGGGTTATTCCTAATAAGTTCGCCGCTCTCTCCCTTAATTTCGAAGAAAATGCCCAGGTATATGAGGGGGTAAGGGCAGTTAATCCGGATTTTTCGGGATACTTTTTTCCGAGAGCTACGGAAGTTTTCAGAACGAAACCCGGAATAGGAGCGCACGAAGTCGTAATAGATAACCCGAAACACAATGAACAACTTCCGTTTTTTTCCGATAAGCAGATACAAGAGCTTTTTTTAATGTACAGGGAAAGATACTTGGATTTACGCGTAAATCCAAAGTTTAAATATATTATAATATTTAAGAACAGCGGCGCCAATGCAGGGACATCTATAGTCCATTCACATTCGCAAATCATTGCCACCCCTGTAATTCCGCTTACTTTAAGAAATAATATATCTCAAGCTAGATTTTATTACGACGAGGTCGGCAGATGCATATTCTGCGATATGATACAGGCCGAAATCGTGGATGGAAGGAGAATTATACTGCAGACGGCTGATTTCATAGTTTTTCACCCTTTTGCTTCTACGAGCCCGTTCGAAACCTGGATAATGCCTTTATCGCACGAACCGTGCTTTTCCAATATGTCCGCCGATAAAACCAAAGATTTAGCAGTCATAGTAAAAAAAATCCTTAAGGGTATGTATGACGCATTGAACGACCCGGATTATAATTTCGTATTTAACAACCCGCCGATAGCGGATGAGAAAGAGGATTATTATCACTGGAGTCTTAGGATTATCCCAAGATTAACTATGAAGGCAGGTTTCGAGATCGGGACAGGTATGTCTATAAATACTGCTATTCCAGAAGAAACCGCCGAATTTATGAGAGGTTTTTTAAAATTTTAAAACGATATAATTCCATAATTTTTGATTTAGACGGAACGCTGATAGATTCTTTCGAGGCTATTAACGATGCTTTCGATGCCGTATTTTCGAGATTTCAAAGCAGAAATATAACTTTCGAGGAGTCTAATTCTTATGTGGGCGTCCCGTTAGAAGGCCTTCTCGGCCAGCTTTTCGGGAAAGAGAATGAAGAGGAAGCTATAGCTCTTTTCAGAAACAGATATAAAGAAGTATGTTTTGAAAAAACATCTTTAATTAAAGGGGTTAGAGAACTTCTTTTATACCTTAAAGAAGAAAAAAAATCTTTAAGCGTAGCAACGAATAAAACAGGTTCGATATCCAGAAAATTATTGGAACATTTGGAAATAGACGGCTTTTTTGACTATGTTTACGGAGTGTTTGACGGACTCGCGGGAAAACCTTCTCCCGAAATGATAAATAAAATTGTCGAAAAAACAGCCGTCCCTAAAACTTCTACGATATTAATAGGCGATTCTCCGATAGACATAATGGCCGCAAAAAATGCCGGTATCCATATTTGCAGCGTGGCTTCGGGCAACCATACTTTTGAAGAATTAAAAACATATAATCCGGACTACCTGTTTGCCGCAATATCGGAGTTAAGCCCGAACGATAATACCGGAGTCGGTAGATGATCCGTATCGGAGAAATAAATTATCTTAACGTATATCCGATATATTATTATTTAAAAAAAGCGCTTAAAAACGATAATAAAATAAATTTTATGAATTTTGTTTCCGGGAGCCCCGCTTTTTTAAACGGGGAACTAGAGGCCGGAAACATAGATATCAGTCCTTCATCCTCTTTTTATTATATTCTAAATTATACGCATTCCTACATATTTCCGAACCTTTCTATAAGTTCCAAAAAAAAAGTAAAAAGCATTTATCTTTTTTCCCCGAAGCCTATAGAAGATTTTAACGAAAACGAAACCATATGTGTTACTCCCGAAACGCTTACATCTATAAATCTTCTGAAAGTTTTACTCGCCGAGATATATAAAATGGATTTAAACAAAATAAAATTTACTACTTTAAAGCCGGATGATAAATTAGAACTGAAACTTGGGCCGGTTGCAGACGGCGAGGCAATAAAAGGAGGAGTTTTTTTACATATAGGAAATAATGCTTTAAAGCTGATAAAATATATTCCCGAAGGTTATTTTGCTTATGATTTGGCTGATTTATGGTACAGATATACGGGATATCCTTTTGTTTTTGCCCTTTTTATAATAAACAAGGAGGCTTACGATAAAAACAAGAATGAGTTCGATATCCTAAAAGCGCTACTTATTGAATCAAAGATAACGGCTGTTTCCGGGCTCGGAGAAGCGGCCGCGTCTATATCGAAATTAGACGAATATAAGTTTATATCATATGAAGAGCTCATCGACTACTGGACGGAATGTTTGAGTTTCGATCTAGGAAAAAACGAAATCGGAGGATTAAACCTATACTCTGAATTGCTATATAAAAACGGGATAATATCTTCCGTTCCAAAACTTAATTTTGTTTAAAACTATTTTCGGCCCCCGGTATTATGAAAGAAAATATAAAACCGTTCCCCAGACTGCTTTTAATTACGGCACTGCCTCTAAGAAGCCTTAGCGTGTGTTTTACGATAGCAAGGCCCAATCCGGTTCCTTTATGTATATCGTCATGCGAACTGTCCACCCTGAAAAATCTCTCGCCGAGCCTGAGGAGATTAGCGTAATTTACGCCTTTGCCGTCATCTTCTATAGAAAAGAAAAAGAATTCGTCCGAGTTTTCTTTGAGCGGAAGATTATCCCATAAAATGGAAGTATCTCCTATATTTAAAATAAAATCGGCGGCCGTTTTAGCGTTAATAATGCGTCCTTCAAGTTTAATCGTTCCGCCGTTATCGGTATATTTAACGGCGTTCTGAATTAAGTTTGTTATAATTTGATTAATTTTTACGGGGTCTGAAATGAAAGAAATATCGGATATATTATTAATTACCGTAAGTTTTTTTTCTTTTATTTCTTTTTCGAATAAAATTAATGAATCTTCTATGCCGGATTCAATGTGAATTTTTTCGTATTTTACGCGGGATTTTTCGGTTTCTATATTAGTAAGCGTAATCAAATCGTCGATTAAATAATTAAGGCGTTTTGCATGATGGTATATTATATCTATAAACTTGATTCTTACGCCGGGATTATCGATAGCTCCGTTTTTTAACGTTTCGGCAAAACCTGTTATCGCCGTTATAGGAGTTTTTAATTCATGGGATATATTTTGTATAAACGTCGTGCGCGCATTTTCAATTTTTTGAAGATATGTTATGTCTCTGACGATAACTGCATATTCGCCGGAAGATTCAATTTTTAGTATAATGCAGTTAATTATTCTTTCTTCTGCCCTGTCGTAATACGAAAGTTTTTTTTCTATAAATTTAAAATTTATATCGGAAACGGCATAGTCTATTAAAGAATTAAGTTCCAAATTTCTTGTTAAGGCA
The DNA here is from genome assembly GCA_021799935.1 of bacterium. Next base: position 3,822 of record JAJYZM010000039.1, read on the forward strand.
TCGAATTCAAAGATGTTAGATTGATTTTTTACCGACCTGATATTTTTATTGAAAGCTTCGTTTACGAATAAAATTTTTTTATCCGCATCGATAATTGCCAATCCGTCCATCATATTGTTCAATATATATAAATAATTTTCTATCTTATCGCGGTATTCCCTGAATTTATTTTTAATAAATAATGTTTGAATATTTTTGTATAAAAAGATATACAAAAAGAATAAAAATAATGATAAGATTAAAATATAGAATATAGCAGAAAAAGGATAGTCCATAACCAAAATTTTATAATATATCGCAAATAATTTCTATTAAAATTAATGGAAAGAAAAATAATAAATAAAAAAAATAATATTTTAGGAATTTCATTTCTATGCCTTATGATTCTATCGCTATCCGCCTCTAGTTCTTACGGTTTTTTGGCCGATGAAATTGCCGCTTCAGTGGATAATACGCCGATAACGTTAAACGAATTGTATTTTTTATATAATTTCAATGCTATAAATAATTTAAAATACAGAAACTTTAATAAAACGGTATCTGAGGCAAAATTAAAGCGCATTTTAAATTTTTATATAAACAGGATGTTGATTTTAAAGCAGGAAGAAAAAACCGGAGGATTAAAGGTAACCGAAAGCAGTATTGACGAATTAACGGCCGGTTTTAAAAAAAAATTTAAAATGCTCCATAAAAAAACCTCATTTAATTCATTTCTGGCGAAATTCGGATTAAATAAAACGGATTTTAAAGTTTTTGCAAAAAACATTCTGAGCGAAAAAATTTTTATCGACGAACGGCTCCGTTTATTTTTGTTTTCTATAGAAAACAGCGGAAAAATTACGCAGAGCGTAAAAAAGAAATACAATAAAGAGTTGTCGCTTAAATTAAAAAAAATGCTGTTTAATCTTAAGAAGCGTTCCGAAATCGAAATAAACGACGATTTTAATAAACCTAACAAACATGTATGATTTAAAAGTCCTGTCCGGTTTTTCATCGGCTCACGCGCTTAGAGGCTACAACGGAAAATGCGAGAACATTCACGGCCATAACTGGCGCGTCGAACTCGTAGTATCGTCCGACGTATTAAATGAAATCGGTCTTGTTATAGATTTTAAACTCCTTAAAAAATACCTTGAGGAAGTCATGGAAACTCTTGACCATAAATTTATTAATGAATCCGGATTTTTTAAAGAAATAAATCCTTCCGCCGAAAACATTGCCCGATATATATATGAAGAATTTGAAAAAAAAATGAAAATAAATAAAATATTTAATGTAGCCGTTAAAAGAGTCGATGTTTACGAAACGGACTCTTCCATGGCTTCTTATTATAAAATTGATTGACTAAAGTTCATTAATAATGTATTAAATATATTAAAGCGGTTTAAATTAACTTATTAAATTCCGGCGAATATTATTTTTGTGAACAAAAAGAATATCTATTATATCGCTATTTTAGTTTTTTTGGCTTCTGCGTTAGGAGTTTTTTTGATTTACGGAACTCTTACCGCAAAAGAAAAAAGAATAGATTCGGAAATAAATATAAGGCTAGCTAATCTTAAGAGTATTCAGGAGCATATAGCCGAAAACATTAAGGGCATTAAAAATATCGAACTGCCGGTTCTAAGATACGGTTATTCTTATAACGAAAACGACGGCTATTTTATTTCCGAAATAGTAAACGCTTCTAAAAAATACGGCATAAAATTGCGTTATGCCAAATTAATTCATATAAATAAAAATAAAAATACGGCCGTTTATTTATTTAAAGTATCCGGTTGGGGAAAGCCCGCGGATATTTATTCGCTTATTAAAACGCTGGAATATAATTATAAAATAGAATTAAAAAAATTTTATATAAGCAAAAATTTTAATGAAGCAAAAGATGTTTCTTTTTCTTCCCTTTTGGCGGCATATGTAATAAACAAGCACGAGATATTATCCGCCGCCGCAAAATTAAAGGCCGGCCTTTTGCCGCCCGGTAATTTTGGTAAGATAAACCCGTTCGTTAATTCTCCCGAAAAAAAAGAAGCGGTCGAAAAGACAGAAATAAAACCGGCAAAAAAAATAAAAATAGCAGAAAACGTTTATAAAAAACTATCTAATGAATCCAACGTAAAAAAATCCGATTTTTATAATAAAGAAGGGGTTTTTTATTTTGAGAAAAATAATCTTGCCAAAGCGTTGGAAATGTTTAAAAAAGCGGTAATGCTGAATCCGGACAACTATATGGCTTTATCGAACGCAGCTCTCGACAGTTACGAGGCTAAAAATTATAAAGAATCTATATTCTATGCGAAAAAAGCGCTAAGCAAGAGGAGGATGTGGCAGATTAATTTTATTCTGGGACTGGCTTATCTGCGCAGTAAAAATTTTCCAGGGGCGGAATATAACTTTAAAGAAGCGTTAAAATTAAATCCTTCAAACCGGCGTATTAAATATTATTTAAATATTTCAAAAAATAGACGATAAATATGTAATAAAATTATACATACATAATTATCATATAGAGGGAACCCAATTATGAATTTAAATGCAAGAAAAGCAGTAATTTACCGTATTGCCCTGTTTTTATTTTTTATTTCGATTTTATCGGCTGCCGCAGGGGCGAATGCATTTACCACTATAACTATTCTCCCCGGAAAACTTAATAATTTCAGAATAAACGTTCCCGGTACGGTGTCGGCAGGCAGCAAATTTACGGTTAAATTAGTGGCTTTAGACGATTACGGGAATGTTATCACCGATTTTGCAAATAAATACGAAGGGCTAAATATAGGCGTAAGCATCGGAAATAATAACTCTTCGGAACAGCTGGATATTCCCGCATCGGAATTTAAAAACGGAGCGGTTAATTTTGATTTATCGTATAAAAAGGCCGGAAATATTTCCGTTTCCGCTTCATTTGAAGGCGTTCAAAATATCAGTTCTTCTATATACGTCGCGGCCGGTCCCTTCCATAATCTAGAAATATCGGCTCCCTTAAAGGCAACGGCCGGCGAACCTTTCGGAGTTAAAGTTTATGCGGTTGACCAGTACGGCAATCCGATACGTTTTATGCCTAAACCTAACGGGGATATAAAAGTTTATCTTACCGGAGATAATTTTAAAGTTCGTCCGAGAATTATACCGGCGAATTATATTAAAAACGGTTCGGGCAAATTCAGTTTTATTTCCGACAGGGCCGGTTCGAGCCGGCTTAATTTTGAAGTGGATTATGACGGAAGAACCCATGTTTTTATCAGTAAAAATATCGATATTTATCCTTCTTATTTCAATAAATTTCTTATATCCACGAATATTGCAAAAGTTCCGGCAGGAAAACCTTTTATAATCAAAATTGTTTCCGTAGATAAGTACGGAAATGTGATAAGCGACATAAATAAAATGAAAGGGAAAGTTAAATTGGTTTTAATTTCCGAAAACGGTATAGAAAGAAGCAGCCTGTTCAGTTTTAAATCATTCAATAAAGGCATAGCTTTAGTAAAAACCGTATTTAACAGAGTCGGTACATTTTCTATTTATGCGAAGCCCGAAGGAATAAATTTCAAAAAACTTAAAGCGCTCTTGCCTAAAGTCAACCGGAAAATAAGAGCTAAGAGCCTTCTGCTGTATAAATAATAAAAACCCGTACCTACTTTTTTATTTTAAAAAAAATAAAAAAGTATTATAATGAATAATTAATCCGTAATATTTAAGGCGGCATAGCCAAGCGGTAAGGCAGAGGTCTGCAAAACCTCTATACCTCGGTTCAATTCCGAGTGCCGCCTCCATCATTAATATATCTGATTTATATTTATTTTTATATTTTGCGAGGTATTAAATAATTATGTATGAAATCGTCGGTAAAAAAAATCTTGGCGAAGGTATAAATTTATATAATATATCTGCTCCGGATGTTGCATTAAAAGCGCAACCCGGCCAGTTTATAATTTTAAGGGTTAATAAAAACGGGGAAAGAGTCCCTATTACCATAGCAAATTCCGATAAAAACGATAAAACGGTTACAATACTGGTTCAAACGCTCGGAAAAACAACGCATTTGCT
>JAJYZM010000040.1 GCA_021799935.1 bacterium
CGTAATTTTTCCGGCAGATTTCTATTCCGGTAATTACCCTGTGATAATTTTTGTTTTTTTCTCTTCTTTCTCTTTTCGCAAAATTAAAAAAATTATTTCTTCCCAGAAAAATATCTGCGGATTCGTTCATCAGGCCGATATTCAATTCTTCTTTAACGAACCACGACTTGTCCGATAACAACGGACTCCTGAATCCGGAATTTATTTTATAAAGATACGTTTTCGAAATAGTATCGTACGTCGCATGGAACGAATTATGGACTATTTCCACGTTCTTTACCGATATGTCGCGGGGCAGAATTCCGTTTAGCGCATTTTTAAACCTTGTTAAATCATAATAAAAAGGAAGTTTAAAATTGGCAACCTGATTTAAAGCGTGAACGCCTGCGTCCGTTCTCCCCGAAACGAATAACTTTACGTCAAATTTCGTAATAATTTTTATGGCTTTCAGTATTTCGCTTTCTACGGTTTTATTTCCCGGAGGCGCTTTAACGCTGTTTTGAGCCTGCCAGCCGTTATAATCCGTTCCGCAATATTCAAAAACCATTAAATAATTCATATATATATTATTATCCGTTATTGCCGCTTTTAGAAAGTATATATCTTAAAGACCTAAGCGACAACCCTAAACTTTTTGCGGCTTCCAATTTAGAATTTTCCTTTTTTATCCTGTTTGCCGCTATATATTTTTCTACTTCTTTCATGAAATCCGGAAGCGATATATTTCTATTTCTATTAATGCGGTCGAATATATCCGCTATCTCGGCCATATAAATTTCGCCGCCTGTTTCTTTAAATTCGTAATTTTTTTCAAAAACTCCGGTTTCATTTTTTGCAGACGCCGGGCTTTTTTCTTTCTCCGCGTTATTAAATATATAATCGGGAAGACATTCAGCGCTTATTTCTTTCTGCGCATCCCCGCCGGATATATCCCCTCCTTCGCAGTAAATACAAGCTCTTTCTATGAGATTTTCAAGCTCTCTGGTGTTTCCGGGGTAATCGTAATCCATGAGGGCAGACAGCGCCTCCCTGGAAATAGAATCTATCGTCTTCGAAAACTTTTTTATAAAATAAGAAATCAGCGTAGGGATATCTTCTTTATGCTCCCTTAACGGAGGCATCTCGATATTTATGGTATTTAACCTGTAATATAAATCGTCCCTGAATTTTCCGGCGGATATTAATGAGCCCAAGTCCTTGTTCGTTGCGGCAATTATTTTAATCCCCGCAGATTCTTCCTTATTGGAGCCTAATCTTCTATATACCTTCTCCTGTAAAACCCTTAATAGTTTAACCTGAACGCTTAATGGCAAATCGCCTATTTCGTCTAAAAAAAGAATTCCTCCGTCCGCATATTTTATCAGCCCCATTTTATCGGATTCCGCACCGGTAAACGCGCCTTTAACATAACCGAACAATTCGCTTTCGATAAGATTATCGGGAATAGCGGCAAGGTTAACGGGCACGAAAGGAATATTTTTTAAACTGCCTGAATTTTTGGAATAAATTTCGTAAACCAGCCTCGCCGCAAGTTCTTTTCCGGTTCCGGACTCGCCGGTAATGAGGATATTATTAAAAGCCGAAGAAATGCGCGATATTTCGTTTACGACGTTTTTTATCGCTTTAGAAAACCCTTTTATTTCGCCTGACGGAAGACAAACCGATTTCAGGTCGTTTAATTCATTAAAAACCGAAAAATAGTCCAATGCTCTTCTGACGGTAATTTTAAATTCTTCATTGTCGAAAGGCTTTGTCAGATAATCGAACGCTCCCAGCTTTATTGCTTCTATTCCTGTTTTAATATCGGAATAAGCCGTCATTAATATAACCGGAATCTGCTTATATTTAGAAATAAAATCCGCTTTTTCCTTCCTGAAATATTTTATGAAATCTATACCGGACATATCGGGCATTTTAATATCCGATATAATCAAATTAAAATTTTTTTCGTCGATAAGTTTTATTGCCGAACTTACGCTTTCGACGGTAAAAATATCGTATCCTTCCAGTTTAAGAAGTATTTTTAACGATTCAAGTATGGACTTTTCGTCGTCTATTATTAATATTTTAGGTTCATTTTCCATTTTAAATTAAATTAAGACGGTATGTTTATTCTTATTAAGGTTCCCCTTCCTGCCCTGCTTATTATGCTTGCTTCTCCGCCCAAACTTTCCGTTATCGAATGGACTATTGACAGTCCTAATCCGAAACCGTTTTCTTTAGTAGTAAAAAGAGGCTTGAAAGCATTTTTACGGGTAAAATCGTCCATTCCTTCCCCGTTATCCGAAACGCTTATGGAAATATAATTTTTATCCAGCCCATTTTTTATCTTTTTTGAACCGAACCTTATAATTCCCGTCTCACGTTTGCCGTTTTTAACGCGCGGCGCCTTTCTTTCTATGGATTGTGCGGCATTTTGAATTATATTTGCAAATATCTGTCCTATCCTGCTTTTTTCCGAAAATATTTCCGCATCCTTTCCGACGCTGTTATGTATTTTGATAGAGTTAAAAGCATATCTCGACGCTGATTCTTCAAGGAATAAAAATACGTTGATTTTTTCAAAATTTACGTTTCCGCCTATAGTTTTAGACTTTATTTTTACAAAACCTAAAAAATCGTTTACCAGATTATCCAATTTACGCACTTCGGTTGATATAATGCCCATTAATCTGGCGTAATCGCCTTCTTTGCAGTCCATATTTTCGGAACTTAGAACATAAATAGACGTGTTTATAGCGGAAAGCGGGTTTCTTATTTCGTGCGCAAGCCATCCGGCAAGCTTTCCGGCGGTCGTCAGCCCTTCGTTAATCTTAGACTCCAATTCCAGCTGTTTTATATACGTTATATCCCTGAATAACAAAATATACCTGCCTATTCTATGCCCTGCCGTTTCCAGTTTGGTCATACCGAACCCTAAAACCATATTTTTATGGTTTAATTCAAAACGTTTCGGATAATTTTCGGAATATGTTTCTTTTATTTCTAATAAATCCGTCGGAAAATTTTCAAAAATATCGGTTATTTTCACGTTAAACTTATGCAGAATGCCGGATTTATGCTTAAAATCTACCTCTAGGGAATTTAAATTAAGCATGCCGGCGGCGGCGGCGTTCAAAAAAATAACAGAATAGCCTTCGTCGAGAACTATAATTCCCTGCGAAAAGCTGTTAAACAACTCCCTGTTAAAATTTTGTGAATTTTTTATAAATTCATCCCTTTCGACAATCGTGTCGCTCAGCATACCCAGTTCCCCGGAAAAACGGTACAGAAGCCAGCTGAATATTAAAACGCCGAGTATATTCGTGCTTGTTATAAATAACAGCTTATCGGGATTATAAAAAAAATAGGAGTGGTATCCTATATCGAAATAATACTGTAAATCCGCAGACAGTCCGATAGCTATAGCCGATGCGATACCGGATATCATTACCCCGGTTTTTAAAAAAATAAATCCGGAAATTAATATTAATAAATAATATAAGAAAATAAATTTATCGTTTATGCCCCCGTTAAATAAAACTATAAAAGATATAAAAATAAAATCGGCAAACAGCTGGACAAAAGCAAAATATATTAAAAACCTGTAATTTTCTTTTTTTTTGAGATAAATGAGAATTGCGTAGTAAATCGAGGTCAGAAGTATAGCCGAAGCTATAAATAAATAAACGGAAGCGGAATAACGGACTATATTTTTAAAATTCGCCAGAATATAGGCGAGGATAATTACCGAAAATGCAAGGATTCTGAAAATTATCGTAAATCTTATCTTGCCGTATATGTCCCTGTAAACGCTTTTATAATCGTTCTTCATCCCTTAATAGCTTTTCCGAGATTGAATATCGGAAGATACATAGCGACGACCAGCGTTCCTACGACTACGCCGAGAAATATTATCAGCGCCGGCTCCAGCATCTGCGTCAGGTTATTGACGGCATTATCGACTTCCTCGTCGTAATAATCGGCAACTTTGGCAAGCATAGCGTCGAGATTTCCGGTTTTTTCACCGACCATAACCATCTGGATAACGAGAGGCGGGAACAGTTTGGTTTTATTCAAAGCGGCGCTTAAAGGCGAACCGGAAGAAACATCTTCTTTAGTCTGCATTAAAGACTCTTCTATGATTTTATTGCCGCTTGTTTTAGAAACTATGGCAAGTCCTGCAAGTATAGGCACTCCGCTTTCTACCATAGTAGAAAGAGTTCTTGCGAATCTTGCTATGGCGACTTTTTTAAGCAGGATTCCGATAACCGGTATTTTAAGGACGATCCTGTCGATATTTCTCTTCCCGCTTTCTTTTTTGTGATAAGCCTTGAGGGCGAATATCGCAGCGCCTAACGCAATTATTATATAAAGTATATACGACCTCATAAAATCCGAGAAACCTATAACGTCTCTGGTAAGAGCCGGTAATTTTGCTCCAACGCTTGAAAAGAGATTTGCGAATACGGGAATAACGAAAGTCATAAGAATAACGATAACTCCGATTGCGACGCTCAAAACTACTATCGGATATATCATCGCCCCTTTAATCTTTCTTTTCAGCTTTAATATTTTCTCGAAATATACCGAAAGCCTTTTGAAAACCCTGTCTAAAACTCCGCCTTTTTCGCCGGATTCCACAAGATTAACATATAAATCGTTAAAAACCTTGGGGAATTTTCTAAGGCTGTCCGACAAAGACGCTCCGCTTTCTATGCCTTCCCTTATTTTTATAAGGATGCCTTTTAATTCTTTATTTTTTTGCTGTTCTATCATTATGGTCAAGCCTTGAAGTATAGGCACTCCGGATTCTATCAAAGAAGAAAACTGCCTGGTAAAAACTATGAGATTATTGTCGCTTATTTTGGTATTCGGGCTGATTTCTTTTTGTGCGTGAAGGCTTAACGTGAAAAATTCGCTTTTTTTCTTTACGCTTATAGGATAAGCATCCTTCTTTCTTATCTCTTCAATCACCTGCTGATAATTTTCGGCGGTAATTTCCCCCTTTAAATATTCTCCCGTGTGCTTTTTGCCTTTCCATTGATAGGTCGCCATCTACCCGCCTCCGATTATAAATTACCGAAATCTATTCCCGAAAAAGGTTTATCCCCGTCCGCATCCGGCCTGCCTGCCATAGAACCCATAGCACTCTGTCCGGAGTTATTGGAAACGGATATCCCGGCATTTCCCATTAATCCGCCTTTAGACATCACTCCGGAACTTATAGCCTGCTTTAATTCTTCTATGTCGGACGATCTGTTGTATGCGTCTTCTTCGCTTATTATTCTTTTATTTACTAGCGACGCAAGCGCCTGATTCAGCGTCTGCATGCCGAACTTTTCCTGTCCGAGCTGAAGCTGCGAATAAATCTGATGAATTTTATTTTCTCTTATCAGATTTCTTATCGCGGCGTTTGGTATCATCAATTCCGCCGCCAGCACTCTGCCTGAAGTATCTACCCTCGGTATAAGGGTTTGCGACAGTACCGCAACGAGGGACAAGGAAAGCGACGACCTCACCTCCGGCTGCTGGTTAGGAGGAAATATATCTATGACCCTGCTTATAGTTTGAACGGCGGAATTAGTGTGAAGCGTTCCGAAAGTAAGGTGTCCGGTCTCGGCAATGGTAAGGGCGGCTTCCATGGTTTCCATGTCCCTTATTTCGCCGACGAGAACTACATCCGGGTCTTCTCTCAATATATGCCTTAACGCCTCCGAGAAACTGCTTGAATCCTGTCCTATCTCTCTCTGGTTAACAAGGCATCCTTTATGCGGGAATACATATTCTATAGGGTCTTCGATAGTAATTATATGTTCATGCCTTGTCTGGTTTATCGCATCTATCATGGAAGCAAGAGTGGTTGTTTTACCCGAACCCGTAGGTCCGGTAACGAGTATGAGCCCCCTCGGAGATTTGATAATTTCCCTTATCATGGGCGGGAGACCCAGCAAATCGATAGAAGGAATCTCATGGGGTATAACCCTGAACGCCCCTGCGACCGCGCCCCTGTCGTAATATAAATTGCCCCTGAACCGCGAAACCCCTTTCTGGCTGAAAGAAAAATCCAGCTCGTGCGTTTCTTCGAACTTTTTTTTCTGCAGGTCGGTAATAACGCTGTAACACAGACCCTGCGTATCGGAAGGCGAAAGCACGGGAAAATTGAGAGGAGCAAGAGAGCCCCTAAGCCTTATTTGCGGAGGCGTTCCCGCCGCTATATGAAGATCGGAAGCCCCCTGGTCCACGGTTGTTTTTAATAAATCGGCAATTGACGGCATATGCGGCTCCTTTTAATATTTTTACATAATATACAAATATAATAAAAAAACTTTTATGTCAAGTTTGAATATCTACGCTTTTTTCGTCTAAATACTGAATAATTTCTTCAAGCGAAGTAGTTCCCTCTAGGAACCTTTCTTTTGCCGATTCTTTTAACGGCTTCATTCCATGATTTACCGCAACCTTTTGTATTTCAAATTCGTTGGCGTTTTCATAAATTTTGTTCTTGACGTCGTCTCCGACGTTAAGAACTTCGTATATCGCTATTCTACCTTTATAGCCGGTTTTATTGCATGCAGGACAGCCTTTTGCTTTATAAAAACGCTTTCCGGCAATTTCGGCGTTCGTAAATCCCAATTTAGCCAGTGCGTTAACGTCTGCATAATACGGTTCTTTACATTCGGCGCATAATTTTCTTATGAGCCTCTGCGCGATAACCAAATTTAAACTCGAAGCTACGAGAAACGGCTCTACTTTCATGTTTATAAGCCTGGATATAGTGGACGACGCATTATTCGTATGAATAGTCGAAAGGACGAGATGACCTGTAAGAGCCGCCTTTATTGCAATTTCGGCCGTTTCTAAATCTCTTATTTCTCCGACCATTATAATATCGGGGTCCTGCCTAAGAAACGACCTTAAAGCGGAAGCGAAAGTCAAGCCGATTTCTTCGTTGACAAGAACCTGATTTATACCCTGAATATTATATTCGACGGGGTCTTCGGCGGTCGAAATGTTTACGTCCGGTCTGTTCACCTCCGAAAGCGCGCTGTATAAAGTAGTCGTCTTGCCCGACCCCGTAGGCCCGGTAACGAGAATCATCCCGTAGGGTCTGTGTATAGCCGTCTTAAAATCTATCAGCTGTTCTTCGGAAAACCCTAATTTTCTCATATCTAGCTGAAGGTTGGATTTGTCGAGAACCCTGATAACTATTTTTTCCCCGAAAAGGGTCGGAAGGCACGACACTCTCATATCTACTTCTTTGTTATCCATTCTTGCCTTAATGCGCCCGTCCTGCGGCAGTCTCCTTTCGGCTATGTCCATCTGCGACATTATTTTTAATCTCGAAATTATGGGATTTTTGAGCTGTCCGGGTATTTTCATCTGCTCTATTAATTTTCCGTCCATACGGTATCTCACTCTTACGATGGATTCGTAAGGCTCTATATGAATATCGCTTGCGCTCATTTTAACGGCGTCCAGAAGAACCTTATTTACGAATTTTATAATAGGCTGCTCCGAAGACGACCTCTGCAGTTCGGATATATCTACTTCCTCATTGGTTTCCTCGATAGCGATTGAGTTGAGATAATCTTTGTTTTCGGTAAGAATGCTGGATGCATTATAATATTTAGATAATGCCGAGGCGATTTCGTTTTCGGACGCAACTACTATTTCTATATTTAAACCCGTTAAGAATTTTATGTCGTCAAGCGCCTCGACTCTTGTAGGGTCGGATACGGCAAGGTACATCGTGTTGCCCTGTCTTTTAAAGGGAACCACCTGCAGTTTAACGGCAAGATCCGGCG
>JAJYZM010000041.1 GCA_021799935.1 bacterium
TAATAGAAGCTAAATCTAAGGCCGGCAGAATTATTTATTCAAAAAATCCCGATAAAAAAAAGAAAAACAAACTCATCGAAAAATTAGAAAAAAAAGCGGCCGAAGACAGCCTGAAATATAACCGCAGGCGGCTTTCCAGCTTATTTACCCCGGTATTTTCGGGCTGTATTCTGTTTTCAGGCGGAGCGGATTTAACCGGCGGAGTCATAGACGACCTTATAGGCTTTGGAGATGCGCTTTTCGGGCGCATAGAAGAAAACTTCGGCATAGATATAGTAAATTACAGTTTAATCGGAGGGCGTAAGCCGAATTTTTTCTATTTCGAAGTTTTTAATTATAATTTCGATACCCATAAAGCCGTAAAAAGCGAATTCGTTAAAACTCCGGCCGTTAAAAAATTAAGTAAAATCGCGGAAGCCGTTTTAACGGAAAATAAGCCTGCGGCGGGAGGAAAAGCGGGCAAAAAAGCGCTCAGACCGACGGAAGAAAAGCCAGTCCCAAAAACGTTAAAACAGCCTGAAGAAAAACCTGAAGCAAAAGCCGAACCCGCTTCCGAAGCTAAAATTAAGCCTCAAAAAGTAAAAGTCGCAAAAGAAAAAGAAAAAATTCAAGAATTTGCCGAAAAAGCCGAACCCGAAACGAAAGCTGAAGTTTCGGAAAACGTTGTTTTATCGGGAGATATTGCCGGGATATGCGAAACCGAATACGCTGTGCAGGAAAGAAATATAAGCGAAGAGGTCGATTTAATGTCCCTTAACTGGAGCCTGCTCAGCCCGTCCGAAAATATTCCCGTGCTTGAAGCGGGGGAGCCGGCAGAGATTAGCGGCGAAAGTTCAGTAAGAATTTATTTTCAGAAGCCGAGCGTAAGGCAGGTCGTTTGGAGATTCAGAAAAAAACCTGAATCGCAAACTTCAAAGCCTATACTCAGGGTTTATAAAGATACGGATATGTTGTGGTATGATGTTCTAGACGGCCGTTTCGGAAGCAGGTATATTATTTTCCCCGAGGGTTTGGAACTGTCGCAGACATGGGTGGAGATAGGATATCTGACGGAAAAAGGAGATTTTATTTTTATCGCGAGAAGTCCGGTCTGGCCTCCTTCATGCTTATCGCAAAAACTGCCTAAATTAAAAATGGAAAGAAAAATATCTAAAGCCGCCGTTCTTATAGGGGCTACGGAAAGCATACCCGGCGGAAAGCGCCTTCCCGTCAATATTACAAGTTCAGGCGCTGGATTTTCTGCTTCGGGCGCGGGCATTACTGTTTCAGGCGAAGGAATAAAATAGCGGCGGCTTAAGGAAATACGTAATTTATTTTATACCTTAAATCACCGTTAGAAGTTATTAAAACTGCTTCAACATGTAGTAAAGACTGGATTCCCGCTTACGCGGGAATGACGCCCGTTGGGTTAAAAGTTGAATGCCTGTAAAGTCATTCCTGCGTAAGCAGGAATCCAGAAAAAGAAATTTCTAACGGTGATTTAAGGTTATATAAATTTGTATAAAAAGAGGATTGCTATGTACGAAAAGAATAATATTACGGGCAAGTGGCTGCCCGTTTTGCATTTTCATCTGCCGTTCGTCAGGCATCCCGAAAGTTCTAAATATTTAGAAGAAGAATGGTATTTTGAAGCCGTTACCGAAACATATCTTCCGCTTCTCGAATCTTTCGATAATCTTGAAAACGACAACGTGGATTTTAAGCTGACCATATCCCTGACGCCGACCCTCCTGAGCATGATGAACGACGATCTGCTGTCGGAGCGGCTCAAAGAGTATATAAGGGTAAGGCTTAAAGTATTAGACGAAGAGGCTTTCAGGACAGAAGGGGACCCCGAATTCCATCCAGTTACTTTATTTTACAGGCAGAGATATAAAAACTGGTATGAGAAAGTTAAAAATGGCGGCGGAAAATATCTCATCGGCGAGTTCTTGAAACATTTTAGAAGAGGCCGTTTGGATATTATAACTTCGGCGGCCACACACGCTTTTTTAATTTCCATGGTAGGGGAACCGGAGGCGATAGCGGCGCAGATAGAAGTCGGAATACAAACCCACGAAGATATTCTCGGCATTACCCCTAAGGGCATATGGCTTCCGGAATGCGGTTATACCGAAGGATTCGATGCGATACTTAATAAATACGGAATTTATTATACTTTTTTAGACCGGCACGGCATCGATTCGGCAAATCCTAATCCTATCAACGGATGTTTTTCGCCCATCGTAACGCCGTTTAACGTCGTAATGTTCGGCAGGGACCCCGAAAGTTCGAGGCAGGTCTGGTCGTCGAAAGAAGGGTATCCCGGAACGCCGGTTTACAGGGAATTTTACAGGGACGTAGGATTCGACCTGGACCTGCCCCACCTTACGCCTTTAAGGCACGGAAGCCTTAAGACTTTTACGGGGCTTAAGTATTACGCCATTACCGGACAGGGCAACTATAAAGACGCTTACAGGCCGTCAGCGGCGAAACGCCAGGCTTATGAGCACGGAGCGCAGTTCGTCTATCACAGGGAACTTCAGACGGAATATTTAAAAGAGTTTATGGACGAACCGGTCGTCGTGTCGATGTACGATGCTGAACTTTTCGGACACTGGTGGTTTGAAGGTCCATGGTGGCTTGAAGCGGTTTTCAGAAGAATGAACGAGAATAATTTCGTCGAACCGGCAAAAGCCATAGACATTTCCGACGGGACTATTTCTAAGCTTAAAGGTTTATTGAAAAAATACGAAAACGAAGATTCGGTTTTTTCTGCCGATATTCTCGAAGAAATAAACAAAAACAATGCTAAAAACGGAGTATTTATAGCTCAGCCCGCTACGTCGTCATGGGGCGGAGGCGGGTACGCGGAAGTATGGCTTAACGGAAAAAACGACTTAATACAGCCTTTTTTATCCGACTTGTCCGTAACATTGATAGATATTTGCAAAAACGGGTATAATCGTGTAAAATATCCCGAAGTTTTAAATCAGGCGGCAAGAGAGCTTATTTTAGCACAATCCAGCGACTGGCCGTTTATGCTTACGACCGGACAGGCGGTAAGTTATGCCGAAAGAAGAATTAAAGCCCATATGGTCAGGGCAAAAAGATGCATTTTGATGGCTATAGGCGAAGAATCTTTAGATACGGCCTGGTTTAACGACATATCCCATAAAGATAATTTATTTCCGCGATTGGATGCAAAAGGTTTGTACGGAAAAAACATATGCTAGATTTTACGAAGGGAATATAAATTAGATGAATTTAGTATTATGGTGGCATATGCATCAGCCCGACTACCGGGATAATAACGGCGAGTTTATGCTTCCATGGGTTTATCTTCACGCAATAAAAGATTATATCGACATGCCCCTTAATATTGCGGCAAATCCCGGCATGAAAGCGAACATAAACATTACCCCCGTTTTGATAGACCAGTGGCAGGATTATAATTACCGCATAGAAAACGCCCTCAAAGAGAAAAAAGAGGATAAAGCCGTTAGCATCCTGCCCGACCGTTTTTTAAGGCCTCTGCTTCTTAAAACTTTAGACCGCGGCGCCGCCGCCGATATAAGCGATATAAGATTATGGATGTCCGACCATTACAGGTGGGCAAACTACGAGCAGATGGTTTCGAGATTCGACGACTATAAAATCCTCTACGACCTTGCTTCTTCCGATATTAACCGACGCTACTTAAACGATGCTTTTTATTTCGATTTATGCGTCTGGTTTCATCTTTCATGGTGCGGCGAATGGATGAAAAAATACGACCCGGTTATTAATTATTTTATCAGAAAAGGCTCTAATTTTACCTTGGACGACAGGAGGCTTCTCCTTAAAAGGCTTTTGGAGTGGATGAAGTACGGCCTTTCTTTATATGGATTTCCGGCGGTTAAAGGCGGACGCCCTCCGGCTTCTTTTCCGGAATATCCGGATATGCTCGAAAAGAGCAGGCTTAAAGAACTGAACGCGAAAAAGAAAGGAGAATACGAAATTACTTTTTCCCCGCATTATCATCCGATAATGCCGCTTCTTTTAGACGTCCATTGCGGAGGGGTAGCGGCGCAGATGACCGGCATAGCCTACGAACCGGTTTACATAGAGCAATACCGCGGCGGGATAGAAAGCGCAAAAAGGCATTTAGATTCATTGAACGAATATTATTCGTACGGCAATGATAAAATCAGGGCTTTATGGCCTTCCGAAGGGGCTCTTTCTTCGGAAGCACTCGACCTTTTCGACGAATACGGCATAAATATCTGCGCCAGCGGCGAAGAGCTTTTATCTTCGTCATTAGGCGTAAACTCCCGACAGCCTGCATTTATGCAGGGCAAAAATATTATACCGCTTTACAGGGTTTATAAATGGAAAAATACGGGGCTTAAAATAATTTTCAGGGACTCGGGGCTTTCGGATTTAATCGGTTTTACTTATGCAAAATGGCGGGGAGACGATGCCGCCAACAATCTTACCCATAAACTTAAAGCCATAGACGATTTCGATAAAGAAGCGATAGTGTCGATTATACTGGACGGCGAGAACGCATGGGAATATTATTACGAAAACGGTTTTTATTTTTTGAACGATTTATATTCTTTAATATCTTCGTCCGTCAAAATAAATCCCGTGCTGTTAAATGAAGTTTTCGATATGAACGGCGGCGGAGGCGAAGACTGTATTAAACTCGATTATATTATGCCGGGTTCATGGGTAAACGGAAATTTAAGAATGTGGGTGGGAGAAGAGCAGAAAAATAAAGCGTGGGCATTGCTGAACGAGGCTAAAAACGCATTATCCGATTCCATCCAAAAAGGAACTATTAACGAAAAGAATATAAAAGCCGCCGTGAAAAATCTTATGGCGGCGGAAGGCTCCGACTGGTTCTGGTGGCTTGGCTACGACAGCCCGCTGTTTTCCCAGTCTTCCATGGAAAAGATTTTCAGGAATTTCTTAAAAAATATTTATCTGACCGCCGGGATGCCGGTTCCGGAGAAATTATTCGAATCGTTGTCTTCATCTAAAAATATCATAGCGGAAATGGGCGGAATGATGAAAAGGGGGCATGAGGAGTGACGGTTAAATTTATTTTAGGTTTCCACTGCCATCAGCCTGTGGGCAATTTCGATTTTGTTTTTAAAGAAGTGCATATGAAATCTTACAGTCCGCTTATAAGGACTCTTTCCGCGCTTAACGTAAAATTCTGCCTTCATGCTTCGGGAATCCTTCTCGAATGGTGGGAGAAGAACGACCCTGAATTAATTAAAATTATTTCGGAAGGGGTCGAAAAGGGCGCGATAGAGATTATGGGGGGAGGCTATTACGAGCCGATACTCGCGTCCATTCCCTGCAGGGACAGGTTAAGACAGCTTGAAATGCTTAACGCGTCATTGAAAAGACTTTTCGGTAAATATCCGTCTGGAGCATGGATAACCGAAAGAATATGGCAGCCGGATATTATAAAAGACTTAAAGGAGGCCGGATTAAACTATGCTTTTTTGGATGATTTTCAATTTTTTCAAGCAGGCGTCTCTCCGGAAGACATAGATAATATTTTTAGGACCGAATACGGCGGGCAGTATCTCGATGTTTTTCCTATACACGAAAGATTAAGGTATAAGATACCTTTTGCCGAACCGGACGAATCTTTGAACGAAATATTATATTTAAACGGCAGATGCTCCAAACTTTCCGTTATGTTCGACGACGGCGAGAAAATGGGGGGATGGCCGGATACTTACGAATGGGTTTACGGCAAAGACGGAAATAAGGGATGGTTGGATAATTTCGTTAATGAAGCAAATTCAAATAATAATTATTCGGAGATAAAATTCGAACTTCCTTCCGATATTTTAAAAGAGGGCTCCGGCGGGGGCGGACGGCAGTCCAGGGTTCCCGTATATCTTCCCGTGTCGAGCTACAGGGAGATGGGCGAGTGGACGCTTTCGATTCCCCAACGGAACGCATACGAAGAGATAAGGGCACGATATCCGTCCGCTCCTTTAAGCGGAGGTATCTGGCATAATTTTTTGACGAGATATCCCGAAGCAAACCTGCATCACAAAAGAATGATGCATTTAAGCTATAAAATAAACTATCCCGCCGAAAACTGCCGCAAACACCTTGGCGACGCTTTAAACGAACTTATGAAATCGCAGGCTAACGATGCTTACTGGCACGGCGTGTTCGGCGGAATTTATCTTCCGCACCTGAGAAGGGGGATACATACCGCCCTTTTATCGTCGTACCGGATGTATAAAGACGCCGTTAAGGAACGCATAGAAAAAGAATATTACGACTTCGACTCGGACGGAGAAAACGAAATATTCTTTTCAAACGATTTCTGGTGCATAATATATAAGCCCTCCGCGGGTTCTTTTATCGCGCTGGATTATATAGAAAAAGGTTTAATACATTCGCTTGGAGATGTATTTTGCCTCCATGACGAATACGATATTCTAAAACTGAAGGAAAACGGCAATAAAAAAACGAAGGACGGAGAAATATACGGCGGTTCCGAAAACGGCGGAAACGGAGGCGGCAATCCTCCCGAAACGATACACAAAGAGGCAAAATATCCTTCTGATTTATGCGATGAGGACTTAATAACGCGTAAAGGCATCCTTCCGGCTTTCGAAATTTTATTTAACGGCGAAAATATTTATTTCGAAGACGAATCTATAGAGGAATATATAGATAAAGGAAGTATCGAACTTAAAGCGGGAGGCTTCTTAAAAGAAAACTCCGAAGGCGGCCTTAAATGCGTCGGAAAAACCCTCGGCGGCAGTGAAATCATGGTAAATTTAAATATAACCGCAGGCAGGTCGCTGGAATTTTTTATAGATTCCAAGGCGGAAACGGCCGGAAAGTTAGACGTTATTTATAGGTTTGCGTTTCCCGGCGGGGACGGCCCTGCGGTAAATATCGATATCGGCGGGGACATAAAAGGGGTAAACAGCCGCATAGAAAAAGAAATAGAAACTGGAGCGGACAACCATGTATATTTAAGCGATTCTTTCTGGGGCGCCAAAATAATTATAAAAGAACGGACAGAAACTAAATTTCTTGAAAAATACGATTTGTTTTTTAAACCTCTTACCACCGTTTCTCTTTCCGAAAACGGATACGAGAGGATTTTTCAGGGGGCGGAACTTAAATATAGTTTTAATTTAACGCCGGGGGAAGATTTTAGTAGTATAATAATTATAGATGTAGAAAATATATAGAAAAGTGATTTGTTTCATAAAGCGCGGTTAGTTAGATTTGCTGGGTTTCGTCCGCTTTATCCGCAATGACTATGAGATTGCTTCGTCGCTAACGCTTCTCGCAATGACGCAACGGAAGTCATTGCGAGCATATCTTTGACTGCGTTTATAAAAGCCAACGGCTTTTATGCAGGCAAAGATGCAAAGCAATCCCGCAGTCATTTTATGCAGATTATGCAAATATAAATTCAGGTAAAACCGGGTCGGGAAAAATGAGCGAGTTTAATAACGAAATATGGTTTGTGGGGGCGGAAATGGCGCCGTTAGTCAAAGCGGGAGGCTTGGGCGACGTTATGGGAAGCCTCCCTAAAGTGCTGTTGAAAACCGGCATGAACGTCAGGGTCGTTATTCCTTACTACAAAAATATAATTCCAAAAAATTTAATAGATATCAGGGAAGTTTATCCGCCCGGCAAGGTAAATTTCGGCGAGATTCCTTTCGATTTCGGAATTAAAACCGGATTTGCAATGGGCGATATCCCCGTCGTCCTTGTAGAGCAGAATCATTTTTTTAACAGGGAGGA
>JAJYZM010000042.1 GCA_021799935.1 bacterium
CGCTTCATAATCAGGACGAAATAGATAAAAAAAATATAAACATAGGCGACAGCGTACTTATAGAAAGGTCGGGCGACGTTATTCCGGAAGTCGTTAAAGTAATATCCAAAGGCGGAAAGAGCGGCACTTTCAAACTGCCTTCGGCATGTCCCTGCTGCGGGTCCCCGGTCGTAATAGACGGCGCCGCCCACAGATGCATGAACGAACTTTCCTGTCCGTGTCAGATTAAGGGGGCGATTGTTCATTTTGCGTCAAAGAGGGCTATGGATATAGAGGGGCTCGGCGAAAAAATAGTAGATAAATTAGTGGAAAACGGCTTGATAAAAAATGTCGCCGATATTTATTATTTAAAGCGCGGAGACCTTAGCGGGCTGGAAGGTTTCGGGGAAAAGTCGGAGGAAAATCTTTTTAATTCTATTGAAAAATCTAAAAATATATCATATGATAGATTTATTTATGCCTTAGGAATAAGACACGTCGGAGAGCATATTGCGGATTTGCTCGTAAAATATTTCGGCGGCGTAAGCGGCATTAAAAATGCCGGAGTAGAAGAGCTTTCTTCCAAATTCGGCATAGGGGAAGAAATAGGAAAATCGATTTTCAATTTTTTCAGGCTCGATTCTAATATCGCCGTTATAGAAAGGCTTTTTAAGGCGGGAATTTCTCCGTATATCGTAAATGCTTCCGCGTCCGCGGAAAACAGCGGAATCGCAGGCAAAAGTTTTATTTTTACCGGCGGGCTTAAAGATTTTACAAGGGACGAGGCCGAAAATATCGTGAAAGAGATGGGCGGCATCGTAGAAAAAACCGTTAAAAAGAAATTGGATTACGTGGTCGCCGGAGAAGACCCCGGTTCTAAATACGGCAAAGCCGTAAAACTTAAACTAAATATAATAAACGAGGATGAATTTAAAAAAATAATTAATAAATAATACAACCTTAAATCGCCATTGGAAAACTGTTGAAAATTGTTTTAACATAATAATAAATAAATTCTGGATTCCCGCTTTCGCGGGAATGACAATACCGGAATTTAACTTTTCATCCAAAGTGTGTCATTCCCGCGAAAGCGGGAATCCAGAAAGATTAATTTCTAAAGGTAATTTAAGGATAATTTAAACATTTAAATAAAACGGGTGTATTCATGTCGAAATCGAAGTTTTTTGCAAATCTTAACGGGGTAGCGTCCCCTATTTTCTTATTTATCGTTTCTTTCTTGTTCATTTCCGGCATATTTACTTTTATGCCTCAATATGTAGGGTCGGCTTACGCATTGCTAACCCCAAGGCTTACGAGAAATATTCCGGTCGGCAGTTTTCCTTTCGGCGTAGCTTTTTCTCCCAACGGCAATTACGCTCTTGTTTCTAATTCCGATAACGATACGGTTTCGGTCGTAAGCATGGCTACTAAAGGCACGGTAGCATCCATTAAGGTCGGGTCGCATCCTACCGGAGTAGCTATAGCGCCTTCTCTGACTTTTGCCTATGTATGCAATACCGCTTCGGGAAACGTCAGTCTTTTAAATATGTCCACTCTTACTAAATCTCTTAATATAAGAACCGGCGGAAGTCCGGTGAACGTGGTTTTTTCACCCGATTCGAGATACGCCTTTGTCTCGAATATTCACAACAACGAGGTCGATGTAATTAATACTATGCAAAACACCGTTATTAAAAGAATAAGGGTAGGTAAGAAACCCCAAGGTATTGCCGTTTCCCCTGACGGGAAAATTATTATCGTAGCTAATGCAGGAGGGTCGTCCGTTTCTATAATTAACGCATCTACGCTATCCGTTATAAGAAATATACATACCGGTAAGAATCCTACTTCCGTCGCATTTTCCCCGGATTCTTCCCCGGTTCGCTATATTTACGTATCTTCAGGCAAAGAAAACAAAATATACGTTTACGACGAGAAAAATTTTGCCCTCGTTAAAAAATTTAAAACCTTGTCCGACCCTTCTTCGTTAGGTTTAACTCAGGACGGGATGATGCTTTTCGTGGTAAACTACCAGAATATGGCGCTTTCCATTTATAACGCCGTGCATTTTAACCGCATAAAGACTATAAGCTTGCCGGCCGGTCCGATAAACGTCGCCGTCTCTCCAGACGGAAGCGTCGCTCTCGTAACGGTAACTTCGGCATCCAGCGCCGCATTTATAAGAATTAAGAGGACGACTGCTTCGTATGCTTCAATTGCTCCGGCTTCTCCGGTAACGGTCGGAACGGCGGCAACGGCTGTAACCTCTCCGGTACAGGCTTCATCCGCCGAGCCTACGGCTCCTTACGGATATTCTCCGGCGTATGTTCCGCCTTCAAACTACGTTGCACAGCCTTTCGGCAAGGTAGCAACCGTTTACACCGGCAAGGGTCCTACCGCCGCCGCAGTTACTCCTGACGGAAGGTATCTTTATGTAATAAATACGCAGGACGCAACTTTAAGCGTCATAGACATAGCCAAAGCCGAGGTGGTTAAAACCGTCAAAGTAGGAAGCTATCCTTCTGCCGTAAGAATTTCGCCGGACGGGCATTACTGCTTTGTCGTTAATTCAGGCACGGATACCGTAACTATAATTTCTACGGGCAATTACTATTGATAAAAAGAAATTTTTTTATATTTTTTAAAGCACTGCCGTTTATTTTATTTATACTTTTTACCCAAAAAAGGTTTGTGATTTTCGGAGCCAGGCGGACTTTGAGCGAAAAATACCACTCTAAGTCCGCAAAATGGCTCACCCGAATAATAGCCGCGCTCGGCCCCACTTTTATAAAACTGGCGCAGGTTATTTCCACGAGGGCCGATTTTCTTCCTACGGCTTATTTAGACGCCCTTTCCACTCTGCAGGATGAAGTTCCACCCGTTCCGTTTTATAGGATTAAGCCTATTATAGAAAAAGATTCCGGTAAAAGCATAAACGGTATTTTCGAAGAATTTAACGAGGAACCGCTTGCCGCCGCTTCCGTAGCCCAGGTTTACAAAGCCGTCTATAAGGGGAAAGACGTCATCGTCAAAGTAATCAGGCCGGATATCGAAAAAAACGTCGCCATCGACATAAGGACGTTAAAAAGCGTTTTGAATCTATTGAAAATCTTCTTTCCTCAGAATAAATCAATCCAGTCTATATCGGTAGTCCTGAGAGAATTCAGCGTTACTATTTACGAAGAAATGGACTTAATCCACGAAACTAAAAACATAAAAGAATTTAGAAAAATCGCTAAAGAACTCGATTTTATTATAATTCCTAAAACCTATTCCGAATTGACTTCAAAAAATATTATGGTTATGGATTTCCATAAAGGGGTCAAAATTACGCATTTTAAACAAATCAGGGAAATGGGGCTGGAACCGAAAAAAATTATCGATAAGCTGATAGAATTTTACATCTATCAGTCTTTAGTAACCGGAATAGTTCACGCCGACCCTCATCCCGGAAATATTTTAGTTAACGGGGAAGGCAGAATTATTATGCTTGATTTCGGGCTTGTAATTCATATATCCGAAGATACCAAACAGAATCTGATTAAAGCCGTCCTTGCCGGCATAAAAGAGGATATTCCGGGAATAATAGACGCCTACTACGCTCTCGGCATAATCAATAAAGAAGTTTCCAGGCAGCTTTTGGAAAGCATGGCGGGAAAATTATATAAGGTCTTAAGCCAGAAAGATATTTCAAGCAAAAAAATACAGGTTATAATCACCGAAATTATGAAAAGTTTCTACGCCTTTCCCTTCGAGCTTCCCCAGAACCTCGTATATATATTTAAAACGGCGGCTCTTCTGGAAGGCATAGGCACTGCGTATAATCCGTCTTATAATCTCGTTAAAGATATTATTCCGGTCGCAAAAAGATATATAAAAGAAACGGAATTAGGAAAAAGTTTTTCTCCTATAAATTTTATTAAAAATGGTTTTGAACAGCTGAAAGAATTTATCAACGATACGAGAAGGTTAATGCACGTGGCATATTCTGAGGATTTCAGGGTAAAAATCCATCCGACAAATATATCCGGATTGGAGAACTTTTTAATACACGTAATAAAAAGGCTTATAGCCTCGGTAATAGGTGGATTTATAGGAATAATATCGGCGCTGATATTTATAGAATATAAAAACTTCTATATGCTTATTGCCGGTCTTGCAGTTTCGGCATTTACCGTATTTTTATCGGTCGCGTTTCCGATAAAAACGACTTACGGCTATTCGACGCTTCTCGATGTTTTCAGGCACAGAAATAACGGATAGGATTAGGGGGGGGGGGATTAAATAATTAGTGAGTGTTACGGGATAATTTTATATAATATTAATTCATATGAAATATAATAAAAAAATAAGAAATATCGGAGCGATTCTGCTTGCCGGAGGTATGGGAACGAGAATGAAATCCGAAGAGCCGAAAGCGCTTTCCGGCTTATTGGAAAATCCTCTTATATTTTATACTATTAAATCCTTAATGGATGCCGGAAAAGCATTTAACGTCCGCCGCGGTATAAGCGGATACAGGGTTTTTTTAGATAAAATCGGTACGGTAATAGGGCATAAAGGAGAGCTTGTCAGAAATTACGTTCTAAAGGAAAAAAGATTCAAAAGAAAAGGACTGGCTTTAGACTTTTCGGTTCAGGAAAAATACCTCGGCACGGCAGACGCTGCAAAAAAAGCGTTAGATTTGTTTCCGGAAGGTGCCGAAGAAGAGGACGTGATAATATTGCCGTGCGATATGCCCTTGATAAAACCGGAAACTTTTATAGAAACCTTAAAGTTTCATTTAGACAACGGAAACGATTTAACAGTTTTGTCCGTGAAAGTAGAAAATCCTTATTCTTACGGCAGAATTCTAACCGATAAAAAAGGGTATGCGGAGAAAATAGTCGAAGAAAAAGAGTTATGCGATTTTACGCCGGATACCGCTTTGATAAAAGAAATTAATTCGGGAGTCTATATAATCAAATTAAATCTTTTAAGAAAATTTATCGGCCGCGTTAAGCCTAACAATAGAAAGAAGGAGTATTATTTTACGGATATAGTGGATATTTTTTATAAAGCGGGATTAAAAACCGCCTGCTATAAATCAGGTAATGCCGAGGAGTTTGTCGGAGTAAATTCGAAAGCTGATTTAATTAACGCCCAAAAAATATTGCAAAAAAGATTAATCGGAAATTTCATCGAAAAAGGCGTTAATTTCATATCC
Source organism: bacterium (assembly GCA_021799935.1). The sequence continues at coordinate 5,186 of JAJYZM010000042.1, forward strand.
GACGACAACGTTTATATAGGCTATAATGTTGAAATAGGTGAAAATTCTGTTATATATCCGGGCGTTTTTTTATCCGGGAAAACTTTAATAATGAAAGGGGCTGTTATCGAAAACGGCTGCGTTATTAAAGATTCGGCTATTCTGGATAATACGAGAATAAAACCTTACAGCGTTATCGAGAACTCTGTTATAATGAACGACGTTCAGATAGGTCCATTTGCTAGGCTAAGGCCGGAAACTTTTATATCCGAAGGCGGCAGGATAGGAAATTTCGTCGAGGTTAAAAAAACTTTTATCGGGAAAAATACAAAAGCGTCGCATTTGAGCTATATAGGAGATGCCCGCATCGGCGACGGCGTCAATATAGGAGCCGGAGTTATAACGTGCAACTATGACGGAAAAAAGAAATATGAAACTATAATAGAAGACGGCTGTTTTATCGGTTCGGATTCCCAACTCGTCGCTCCGGTTAAAATCGGAAAAAATTCGTACGTAGCCTCAGGGACCACCGTAACTAAAGACGTCCCTGGAGGCGCGCTCGCAATATCGAGAACTCCGCAGAAAAATATAGAAGGGTGGGCGTTGAAAAAAATGAAAGCCGCAAAAAAGAAAAAATAAGAGTAGAAAAGGCTCTATGACGTCATAAACTTAAAGTATGGGAGATAATCGAGAATGTGCGGGATTATGGGATTTTCAGGTGGATATTCGAGGGGATTTTCCGAAAATTTAAACGGAAAAAGCTCCGTAGATATAGTTTTAAACGGGCTTAAAAGCCTTGAATACAGAGGATACGATTCTTCCGGCATAGCTTACTACGACCGGAGCGGAAAGAAGATAAAATGCATCAAAAAGTCGGGCAAACTCGTAAACCTTTCGACTGAATTCAGCTGTATCAAGCCCGTAAAATCGGATATCGCCATAGGCCATATCAGGTGGGCTACCCATGGAAAACCTACAGACGATAATGCTCACCCCCATATGGACTGCTCTGGAAATATCGCTATAGTTCATAACGGAATAATAGAAAATTACGCCGTTTTAAAAAGCAGGCTGATAAAAAAAGGACATAAATTTATTACTCCTACCGATTCGGAAGTCATAGCCCATTTAATCGAGGACAATATTAACGAAGGCAAAACCTTTTATGAAGCCGTGAGGCTTTCCGCCATGGAGCTTTCTGGAGCTTTTGCCGTTTTGGTATTGAATGCGGCAGAAAAAAGCATTGCGGCCGTGAAATACGGACCTCCGTTAGTTATGGTTCATAAAGGCGGCGAAGTTTATTTTGCGAGCGACGTTTCCCCCCTCATAGAATATTCAGACGAGGTTATATATTTAAAAAATTCTGAAATAGCTTATTTTCATGACGGAATACTGGAGCTGACTAATTTTAAAGGCAAGAAAACCGCCAAAACCGTTACGAAAATAGACTGGGATGCGTCGAGGGCGGTAAAGACCGGTTTTTCCCATTTTATGCAGAAAGAGATATTTGAACAGCCGTCGTGCCTTCTGGACGCATTTTCGTCGAGAGTAATATCCGTGAACGGGAGAAACGCGGGAGAAGACGGGAGCCGGCTTAAAAATAAAATAAAGGATTCGTTTTCCGGTTTCAAGATTATGCTCGAAGATGTAAAACTGACTAAAAAAGACTTGGCAGACGCGTCCAGAATAGTCATAACCGCCTGCGGCTCTTCTTATTATGCCGGTCTTGCCGTTAAGTATATGGCCGAATCGATTTGCGGCATTCCGGTTATAGTCGAATACGGTTCGGAATTCAGGTACGAAAACTTTCCTATTTCCAAGAACGATATATTCATAGGCATTTCGCAGTCGGGAGAAACTGCCGATACCAACAGCGCGCTCGAGCTTGCTAAAGCCGCACGCGCCGGCATAATTTCTATCACTAACGTTCCGGGTTCGCAGATAACCGCTATGTCCGATAAAGGCGTAATATACACGCATGCGGGTCCCGAAATAGGAGTAGCCTCCACGAAGGCGTTTACCACCCAGCTTTTATGCGGATTGCTTCTTGCTCTGCGTATCAGGGAAATTAAAGGGTATATTCCTTCCGGCGAGAACATCGACGGCCTTAAAATTTTTAACGATATGGTCGAGCTTCCGAAAAAAGTCGAGCAGATTCTTTTTATGGACGAGGCTATTAAAGAAACGGCAAAAAAATATTATAAAAACTCCAATTTTTTATATCTTGGAAGAGGTATATTGTATCCTATAGCGCTTGAAGGGGCTTTGAAATTAAAAGAAATTTCGTATATCCACGCCGAAGGTTATCCCGCCGGAGAAATGAAGCACGGCCCTATAGCTCTCGTGGACGAGAACATGCCGGTTTTGTTTCTCTTGTCTAACAATATGCTCGCTCCTAAAACAATATCCAACATCGAAGAAATAAAAGCAAGAGGCGGTAAAATTATTGCGGTTGCCGATTACGAGCCTGAAATAGACGGAGTGTCCGATTTAATAAAAATACCGGAAACGTCCGAAGTCC
>JAJYZM010000043.1 GCA_021799935.1 bacterium
TAAGGTGCTTGCGTAAAAACCGTAAAAATATAAAAAATATAGGAGGATGTATAATAATGCAAAATTCAGCGTCCATTACTGAAAATGTGCCGTATGGCGGTCAAAATATCGAAGAAGCAAAAAAAACGGAAGTTTTTGAACCCAGAATAATCGGTTTTTTATGCAACTGGTGTTCGTATGCCGGAGCGGATAAAGCCGGAGCGGCTCAAAAGGTGTATTTCCCTAACGTCAGCGTAATTAAAGTTATGTGCAGCGGAAGAATAGACCCTCAGTTTATTCTGGATGCTTTCCAAAAGGGGGCGGACGGGGTTATGATTCTTGCCTGCCATCCGGGCGACTGCCACTATAAAGAAGGCAACTACAGGGCGGTTCAGAGGCACAGGCTTTTATTGCGCTTGCTCAAACAGTTCGGAATAGAAGAAGAAAGATGCCGTTTCGATTACGTATCGGCGGGCGAGGGCGACCGCTTTGTTTCCGTAATAAACGAAACCGTTAAAGCGGTTAAAAAATTAGGCCCGTTAAAAAATTATAATAATCTTTAAATCAAAAGGCGTATTTATGATTTATTCTTTAGATTATATGCAGAATATTTTAAATCCTTCAGGGCATTTCGGATACTTTATTTACGGCGAGGGAGGCGTAATAATTTATGCAAACCCATATTTTGCGGAAATTTTGGGGTATAATGCCCAAGAACTTATCGGTAAAAGTTTTATTGATTTTTTATTTAATCCCGAAGACGAAATTAAATCTTATATATCGAGGCGGCTTAACGGAGAAGAATTCATAAGGGAAGACGTTCATTATATTTTTAAAACGAAAAAAAAGTCTTTAATGCCCATTTCCGTCTCGTCTTATACGGTTTTATACGAAAATAAACCGGCGGGATTCGTTATCGCAATAGATAAAACTAAAGAAAAATCCTATGAAAGACTATTTTTATCTACAAGCCAGATAAATCAGATGATAGTCAGAGTTACGGACGAGGAAACGCTGCTTCGGAAGATATGCGATATTTTCGTAGATACGGTTGGATATGATGCCGCCGTAGTGGGATTTATAGACGATTCAAAGTTATTCAGGCAAAAATACGCTAAAGCCAAAATCAAAGAGCATGAAAGCAACTTAATGTCCCTAAAGGTCGGAGTGGACCCGGATACGCCTTACGGAAAAGGCTCTGTGGCAAAAGCCTACGCAAGCGAAAGAATCACCCTTATTTCCGACGTATTAAAAGATTCAGCTTTTAGCGTATGGCATGACGATTTTGGAAAATTTAACGTAAACTCGGTCTGTTCGATACCTATTTTAAAAAACGATAAAGTAGAATATATATTTCTGCTTATGGATTCCATGCAGAACGCTTTCACTGAAAATAAGATAGAAAAGATAATAGAACTGGCGAATTCATGCTCGGAAGAAATAGCGGGAACAATAAAAACGGCCATAAATTCCGGCGAAATTTCGCCCTCCGATATATGGGACAGGAATTATATTCCGGTTCCGGACACGAATCCTCAAAAATATAGAACCCGCTTCGCCTCATTCGTAAAAAACCGGATACAGCCTATTGAAGATAAATATCTAAGGATGAATCCGAATTTCAGGTTTTTCGTTTTAACCGACGACAACGGCTACGTCGCCGCGCACAACGGCATTAACGACCAGCCTTTAACCGGAGATTACAAAAAAGACCTTTACGGCAGCCGTTCTATGAGGATTTTCGACGACCCTGTCGGTTTGGCCGTTGCCAGAAATACGGACAGCTTTATCGTGCAGACTTATCCGAGGGACACGGGCGAGGTTATGAGCGATATCGGAGTTCCTATATTCATAGACGGAAAACACTGGGGAGGCATCAGGGTCGGCGCCGGCGAAGACCGCATGAATCTTCTCGAAGAAATCCAGCTCGACGTTTCATATGCTTTGGAAAAAATAGAGGCCCAGCGGAATATGCTTATTCTTCAGGAAAAACTGAGGATTGCGGCCTTTTACGATGCGCTTACCGGACTGCCCAACCGCCGCGCTCTTACGGAGGAACTGGAAAAAGCCATGGCAAGGGCTATGCGGCAGAACTGGCGGACCGCGGTAGGAATGATAGACTTAGACGGATTTAAACCCGTAAACGATACATATGGACATGAAGCCGGCGATACCGTCCTTCAGGTTATAGGAAGGCGGCTGAAAGATTCGCTTCGCAAAAGCGATTTCGTAGCAAGAATCGGAGGCGACGAATTTGTTATTTTAATTGAAGATTGTAAAGATATTAACGCACTAATCCCTATATTTAATAAAATTGAAGAAACCATCAGTGTTCCGGTCATTATTTCCGAAAATATAACCGTAAAAGTCGGCTTAAGCATGGGGGTTTATATTTGCCGCATAGATAACGACGTTACCGCCGATACGCTTTTGCGCTATGCTGATAACGCCCTGTATCAAAGTAAGGAGCATAAGGCGGACAGAGAATATTACTGGACGGTAACGGATAAATGCGGTTAATCTATAAAATATCAAATTTTTTAGATTAATTATTTGAATTAGACAATATAATCGTTTATAATAAATTATAAATTTATAGATGAATTAATTGTAGAAAACGGAGGACTAAAAATGCCTACTCAGACAATCGACGCAAGAGGGCTTAAATGCCCCCAGCCTATTTTAAAAATCACGGCTACCGCAATAAAAATGAAAGCCGGAGATACGATAGAAATTCTTGCCGACTGTTCTACTTTTGAAAACGATTTGAGAGACTGGTGCCAGAGATCCAAAAAAATGCTTATGTGGGTCAAGGAAGAAGCAGGGGCAAAAAAGGCCCAGATACAGTTTTAACAATCCGATTAAGCGAATGAAAGAATTTAACCTGAAAAAATTTTTTTCAAAAAAAGAAAATTCTGCTTTATTGGAAAATATCATAAATATTTCCAAGGAGCCTGTTTCTGTTCTGGACAAAACAGGCAATCTTATTGCAGGAGATGCCCCAGTTGTAAAATCTATTTCTTTTCCCATAAAAATAGACGGGGAAGAAATAGGCAGAGTTTCTGGAAGGCGAGGAGCTGAAGCCGCGGCGGGGATTCTATCGCGTTATATAGGGTCATGGTCGGTACAGAGGTCGCTTGCCGAAGAAATACTCCAGAAATACAAAGAATACGATTTGCTGTATAATATTAACGACCTGATGTCTTTGTGCCCTAAACCCTCGGAAATAGGCGATTTTATTATAGCCGAACTTTTAAAACTCATTAAATTCGAGTATGCTTCGATAATAATTTTTAACGAGGCGGATAATGCATCGAATATTCTGTCTTCATACGGAAAAAATTACAACGGCGCAGGATATAAAAAGCATATAGAAAAAATCAACTCCAAGATTTTTAAAAGCGGCAAAGGCGAAATTATCAACGAAAATATCGAGAAAGACGCCTATTCTTTTATATCCGTTCCCTTAAAAACAAAAGGTAGAAATATCGGGCTTATAAACGTATGCTCTTTTAAAGATGCCGTATATTACGTCTCTTCGGATTTTAAAATTTTATCTACCGTAGCTTCCTATGCAGCAAATTCTATCGAAATTACGAGGCTTTATAATATAGAAAAAGAGCGCGCCGATAAACTTCAGGAAAAAAATAAAGAGCTTGCCGACGTAAAAGAGATTATAGCCAATGAAAATATAAACCTGAAGCAAAATTTAAGGCAGAAATTTTCCCCCAAAAAAATACTCGGCATTAGCGGTCAGGTTAAAAATTTATTGGATAAAATAGATAAGATAGCCGATATTTCTTCCAACGTTCTTATAACGGGAGAAAGCGGTACGGGCAAAGAGCTTGCGGCTAAAGCTATTCATTACTCCAGCGCAAGGGCGGAAAAGCCTTTTATCGCGGTTAACTGTTCCGCCATACCCGAATCCATCTTCGAAAGCGAACTGTTCGGCATAGAAAAAGGTATAGCTACCGGCGTCGATAAGCGCAGGGGGAGAGTGCTAGATGCGGCTAAAGGCACGCTTTTTTTGGATGAAATCGGAGATATGCCGCTTTCGGGGCAGGCTAAGGTATTGAGGATGATTCAGGACAGGGAGGTGGTTCCGGTAGGCGGTTCCAAGGCGGTGCCGTTCGACGTAAGAATAATAGCCGCAACCAATAAAGACTTAAAAAAGGAAATAGCGGAAGGAAATTTCAGGAAAGATTTATTTTACAGGCTGAACGTAATAAATTTGAATATGCCGCCCCTGCGCGACAGAAAAGAAGACATAGCCGTTCTTGCAAACTATTTTTTAAAAAATAACGCCGTAAAATTAGAAAGAACCAATATGAAATTTACCGCGGATGCGTTAGAGGGGCTGACGAATTACGACTGGCCCGGAAATATCAGGGAGCTCGAGAACGAAATAGAAAGAGCAGTTGCGTTAAATATCTCCGGCAGGATCGATTCCGGAGATTTGTCGGACAATATAAGAAAATACAGCCCGTTAAGCGATAAAGCGGCGGAAGACGAACAAACCGCGAGCATCGAAGAAAACGAAACTATTTTAATAAGGAAAGCCCTCGAAAAATGCCGCTGGAATAAATCAGCCGCCTCGAAAATGCTGGGAATAACGAGGGAGGGTCTGAGAAAAAAGATGATAAGGCTAGGAATATGAACGCTGAAAATAATATAGAAAAAGAAGCGGCCGGTATTTCCGCATATATAAAAAGTGTGCTGAACCACGATTTTAATTCCATGACGAAAATTTTGGCTTTGACGAATTCCGAGCTTGCCGAATCCATTATGTCGCTTGCTTCCGAATACAGAAATTCGTTGATAAGAACCGAAGATTACGTCCGCAGTCTTGCGGAAGAAAAAAATAAAGCGGCGCAGACGCAAAAAATTTACGGCGCCATGCTCAATAATTCTTCAGTCGGTATTACGCTTGTCAGGGAAAGGCATTTTGTTCTGGTCAATAGAAAAATGGCCGAAATGTTCGGATACGATTCGCCCGACGAATTAATAGGAAAATTATCGAGAATTTGCTACCGTTCCGACCGCGATTTTCAAGAAATAGGCAGGAGCGCATACTCGACGGTAAGAGCCGGGCTTGAATATAAGGTGGAATATATTGCCAAAAGAAAAGACGGCTCGGAGTTCTGGTGTCTTCTGACCGGAAAATCCGTCAGTCCGGGCGAATTAGATAACGCCGATTCCGTCTGGATATTTCAGGATATAGACGAAAGAAAAAGACAGGAAAGCCAGTCGTCGGTTATTGTTTCCAGTTTATCGGACGCTCTTTTTGTAGTGAACTTGCATAAAAAAATATCGTCGTATAATTTTGCTTTTTTATCTATGTTCGGCTTTAACGAAAAAGAACTCGTAGAGGATTTGTCCGTTCTTTTCGACGAAAAAATGAATGAATTGATAAATAAAGTATTTTTAAACAGAGATATAAACAAAAAAAACATTTATACCGAGGAAATTGAGCTTAGCGGAAGCAGAATATGCAAGGCTACGGCGACGTCGATGTATCTGGATATCGAAAACAGCCTGTTGAAAGACGATTATGCCGCCGATGCTTTTGCGGGAGTGGTAGTTACCGTAAGAGACATCACCAAAGAAAAAGAAGTCGATATGATGAAGACCGATTTCATATCCACCGTATCCCACGAATTAAGGACGCCGCTTACTTCCATACTCGGCTTTGCGAACATCATAAGCAAGAAATTTAAAGACTCCGTATATCCAGCCCTTAACCTGGAAGATAAAAAAATCAAGAAAACCGCAGACCAGATTGAAAGCAACTTAGGCATAATAATATCCGAAGGCCAAAGGCTTACTTCCCTCATAAACGACGTACTGGACATAGCCAAAATGGAAGCCGGCAAAATAGAATGGAAAGACGAACGCTTTACCGCACGGTATGCCGTAGAGCATGCCGTATCGGCAACCTCTTCGCTTTTTCAGGAAAAAAAGCTCGGAATAGTAATAGACATAGAAGAAGGTATTCCGGATATATACGCCGACAAGGACAGATTTATCCAAGTTATTATAAATCTTTTATCCAACGCCGTAAAGTTTACTTCCTACGGGGATGTAACCGTCGGCGCGAAATCTTTTCGGGATTCCGTACTTATAAGCGTTTCGGATAAAGGTACGGGCATAAGCAAAGAAAATCTTACCAAGATATTCGAAAAGTTCAAGCAGGTAGGCGATACCTTGACCGACAAGCCTAAAGGCACGGGTCTCGGGCTTCCCATATGCAAACAGATAGTAGAGCATTACGGAGGGAAAATATGGGCTGAAAGCACGGAAGGCAAAGGAAGCACGTTTTATTTTACCGCTCCGCTCTATGCCGAAAAAGCAGGTGCAGCGCATATAAAAGATTTTATAGAACAGCTTAAGAACTCCGCTCCTCCCGCATTAGACTACGGCGGAGCTTCCAAAAACATACTGATAGTGGACGACGACGAAAGCATCAGAAAACTTTTGAAGCAGGAGCTCGAATACGCCGGTTATATTGCCGAAGAAGCCGCCGAAGGATTAGATGCTTTAAATAAAATAAAACATAAAAAATACGACCTTATTATCTTGGACGTTATGATGCCCGGTTTAAGCGGATTCGACGTAGCAAGGGTTTTAAAAAACAATCCCGATACCGCGGATATCCCAATCATAATTTTATCCGTAGTCGAAGACAAAGAGACGGGATTTAAAATAGGAGTGGAAAGATATCTCATTAAAGGGGTGGAATACCCGCAGTTATTGAACGAGGTCGAGGGGCTTTTGAATAAGGGCGGCTCTAAATAGTTTTCCGCGTTTAATTTAGCCCAAAATTGCCGATAGAAATCTCTAAAATGGCTTTAAAGTTATATGAATACTGGATTCCTGCTTTCGCAATATTGACGTCCGTGTCTATCAAAGCATGTCTTTGATACGGACGCCAATTGACACCTGTTAGGTGAAAACCTAAAAACCTGCAAAGTCATTCCTGCGAAAGCAGATATAAACATATATTTTTCTGCATGTATTGAAAAAGCATTGCGTTTAGCATAAAACCTTTGGTTTTATGAACGCTAAACTTCATATCTTTTTCATCAGAAAAATATGCCGTTTATGCAGATTTAAAATTTTCTATCGGCAATTTTGGGGTTTAGCTTGACATAAGCTATCGTATATTATATATTATAAAAATAAAATTGTTTAAGGAGAAGTAATGCCCAAAGTTCTTATCGCCGACGACGAACCTCATATAAGGCTGCTTTTGGAACAGACGCTTGAAGACCTCGAAGACGAGGGGTTAGAGATTTTTATTGCCGAAAACGGTGCGGAAGCCCTCGATTCTATTAAGGAAAATAAGCCGGACATGGTTTTTCTCGACGTAATGATGCCTAAAATGAACGGCTTCGAAGTATGCTCGGAAGTAAAAAACAACCTAAAAATCTCCGGTATATATATAGTTCTTCTTACCGCAAAAGGGCAGGAAATAGATAAATTAAAAGGAATGGAATCCGGAGCCGATATGTATATGACAAAACCTTTTAATCCCGACGACATAATAAAGAAAGTCCGCGAAATTTTATAAATATTTAT
>JAJYZM010000044.1 GCA_021799935.1 bacterium
TTCGGCTCCGGTTTCGTAAGAAAGCCCGTTAAGTTCTCTAACGTGGGCGTAGGGTATGACCAAAAGATGCCCGCAGTTATAGGGAAAAGTATTTAATTTTACGTATGAATATTTTCCTTTGAAAAGAACGTATTTGTCTTCGTAACATTTGCTGTCTTCGCAAAAAACGCACTCTTCTTTAGATTTGTCTTTTACTAAATAGTCCATACGCCACGGTGCATAAATAATTTCCATACGACATCTTTTAAATTAAATTTTTTAAAAATCTAACCGCATATTGTTGTACGAAACAAGCCCGCCGTCTTTAAAAAAAGAAGTTCCTCCGATATTATCGACGAAAGACTTAACCGCTCTTTTTATAAAGGATTGAAATAAGTCGGAACGTTTTTTGACGGGATATATTAAAGTGGCTTTGCCCTTGATTCCGGCTAATTTTTGGGCAAGTTTAACCGCGTCCTGAAAATCGCCGAGTTTATCCACGAGACGATATTTCAGCGCCTGCTGTCCCGAATATACCATTCCGTTTGCAAGCTTTTTTACATATGAAATTTTTAGGTTCCTGCCTTTTGCAACGGCCTCCACAAACTGTCCGTAAACGTTCATCACAACGCCCTGCATTTTTTTTCTCTGTATAGGGGTCATTTTTTTAAACGGAGTCCCAATGTCTTTATAAGGTCCGCTGACTATATAGTTATAAGACACGCCGACTTTTTTCATAAGTTTATATACGTTCGGCATTTCCATTATCACTCCGATAGAACCGGTCAGCGTTCCCGGCTCGGCTACTATTTTGTCGGCTGCAGAAGATATGTAATACGCGCCGGATGCCGCCACTGAATTCATAGACACCACTATTTTCTTATGCTTTCTGAATTTCATCAACTGTTCGTATATCGCCTGAGAAGGGGCTACCTCTCCGCCGGGCGAATTTACCCTGATTACTATCGCTTTGACGTTGCCGTCCCGCTTATAGTGGTTCAAAAGCCGCACGAAACCGGACGAACTCGTTATCGCGCCGTTAAGATTTATTATACCCACGGCATAACGGGATGAACCCCTGACGACGCTATAGTTTGATTTCGACTGAAATTTAAATAGTATCAGGTATATAAAAATACCGAATATTCCTATAAATACTATCAAAAAAAGCAGTCCGCTTAAAAAAGGGTGTTTATTCATGCTCATAATTTATTCTGGTCAACGTTAATAAGGGACAGCCCTATTTTTTGTTCGTCGCCGTCAAGCATTATTATTTCCGCATTTATTTGCGACCCTGCGGATACGTTGTTTTCTTCTATGAAATTTTCCGGAATTTTTGAATTATGAATCAGACCTTCTATGCCTTCTTCAAGCAGGACGAATATTCCGAATTCCGTAATATTGGATACCGTCCCCGTTATAACCGAACCTGCCGTATATTTATCTTTAATATGCGACCACGGGCTCTCGGTAAGCTGTTTTATTCCCAGATATATTCTCTGCTTTTCTTCGTCTATGCTTAATACTACCGCTTTGATTTTCTCTCCGGTTTTAAACAACTCGTTCGGGTGCTTCGTTCTTTTCGTCCATGAAAAATCGTTTTGTTTGATATAGCCTTCCAGATTTTCCTCTAATTCCACCGAAACTCCGAATTCGTATATATTTTTAACTGCGCCTTCGACGACTTTGCCTACGGGATATTTATCCTTTAATAAATTCCAAGGGCTTTCCGTAAGCCTTTTCAGGCTGAGCGATAATTTTCTGGCTTCAGGCTCTATGCTTAATATAGATGCCTTTACTCTCTGTCCCTTGGTCAAAAACGTTTTAGGGTCGATATGCTTTTTTTCCCATGTCATTTCAGACAAGTGAATAAGCCCTTCTATATCGTCGTCAAGTTCCACGAATGCGCCGTAATCCGTAATATTTATAATGACGCCTTCAATTATATCCCCCGGTTTGTGCCTGTCGGCTATATTCTGCCACGGGTCGTCGAAAAGCTGTTTATAGCCTAACGAAACCCTGCGTTTTTCTTCATCGTATTTAATAACTTTAACGTTTATTTTCTGTCCGAGATTTAAAATTTCCGAAGGGTGCGATATTCTTTTCCATGATATGTCCGTGATATAAATAAGTCCGTCCATACCGCCTAAATCTACAAAAACGCCGTAATCGGTAATATTTTTAACTATTCCCTCCAGCACGTCGCCTTCTTTTATATCGGTTAAAACATTTTCCTTTAATTTTTTTATTTCGTCTTCTATGACTTTTCTTCTGGATACTATAACGTTGCAGTTTCTTTTATCTACGCTTATAACTTTGAGGTCTAAAGTCTTTCCCAGAAAAGCGTCGAAATCCTTGGTCAGTTTAACGTCTATCTGTGAACCCGGCAGAAATGCCGTAACTCCGTTCAAATCGACTATCAAGCCGCCTTTAGTTTTCGCCGCGACGGTCCCCTTTATCAGTTCGTTGCCGTTGCACACGTTTTCTATGTCGTCAAGCGCGTAAACGTTTTTAGCTTTTTCTCTGGAGCATATTAAATACCCGAGCTTATCGTCGTAGCTCCCTACAAAAACTTCTATAGAACCGCCTATTTCAATAGAAGCAATATCGACGGTTCCGCCGGATGATATTTCTTGTATAGTAATTATGCCGTCGGATTTGTCGCCTACATCGACGTAAACATAATCGTTGTCAATATTTAAAATTTTTCCCTGCCTCACGAGCCCTTTGCTGTTCATGCCTTCATAGGAACCGAGCAGAATCTCAAATTCGGTGGGATTGCCGTCGCCCGCGTTAACGGATTTGAATTGATTGAAACTTTTTTTTGCCATAAATATATTGCTACCTCCTAAATTTAATAAAACTAATCTACCACATTTAAATAAATTAAGCAAATCTTTTTAACCCGGCTTCGTCTATATCGCGGACTTTCTTCAAAACCCGCTCTATTATCCAGTCGGGAGTGGATGCTCCAGCGGTTATGCCGACGCTTTCAGCGTTTGCGAACCATTCGGGGTTAACTTCGCTTTCGGTTTCTATATGATATGTATTAGGCTGAATCTCTTTGCAAATATTTTGCAGTTTATTGGTATTTGCGCTGTTATAGCCCCCTACGACTATCATAACGTCGACATTCGAAGCTATAGCTTTAGACTCTTCCTGTTTTATCATAGTGGCGTCGCAAATCGTATCGAAAACAACCGCCCCGTCTTTCGCTATTTTATTTATTTCTTCTATTACGCGCTTGTAAAAACTTACATCCTGGGTGGTCTGCGAAATTAAAACCAGTTTTTCGGATACCGGAACTTTTTCCAGATCGGCAAGATTATTAATCACTAAAAATCTGTCCTTGGAGGCAAAGCTTATCACGCTTTGGACCTCGGGATGGTTTTTGTCTCCGACCATTATTATAAAATAGCCTTTTAAAGCGGCTTCGTTTATATAATTCTGCGCTTTTTTCACAAAAGGACATGTGGCGTCTATTATTTTTACGCCTTTGGTTTTCAACGCTTTCATAACTTCCGTTTTAACGCCGTGGGAGCGTATCAACAGAGTATCGAAACAGCCGCAATCGATGTCGTCTATCGGAAATACGCCTTTTTCCTCTAAAGATTTAACCACCTGCGGATTGTGTATGATAGGCCCGAGAGTATTTAATTTTTCTAACGGCTTGCATTGCTCAGCCGCGTCTAAAGCCATATTAACCGCCCTTTTGACGCCGAAACAAAAACCGGCGGAAGGGGCTACTATTATTTTCATTTAGAAATTCCTTGATTTATAATTAAAATATCCTTATCGGTTTATTAATAAGGAAACCGTATCGAAAAATTCGGGAAAAGAAGTATTTATGCATCTAATGCCGCGGATTTCTATTTTTGCGTTTTTAAGTATAAGGCCAGCGATGAGCATAGACATAGCTATCCTGTGGTCGCCGAAAGAATTTAAAACCGTTAAATTTCCCACGTTTTTTAAATCGGGGTCGCCGTTTATCTCAAATCCGTCTTCCAGCTCTTTTATATCGACACCTACAGCCTTTAAATTATAAACTATAGTCTTAATCCTGTCGCTTTCTTTAACCCTTAATTCCTTTGCCCCGGTAACGGTTGTTTTGCCTTCGGCAAAAGAAGCGATTACGGAAAAAATAGGAAATTCGTCTATCATGTCCGGAACCAGTTCGGGAGGAACGGTTATACCTCTTAGAGCGGAATATTTTGCTTTTATATCGCCGGTTTTTTCCGGAACTTCTCCCTTAACGGTCAAATTAACGTCGGCCCCCATCATTTTCAGCGCCTTAAGCAGTCCCGTCCTCTTTTCGTTGGCGAGAATATTTTTGATTCTTATTTCGGAACCTTTATTTAAAATGCAGAGCGCGATAAAAAAAGCAGCGCTGCTGAAATCTCCGGGGATATTAATATTAAAAGGCTGTAACTCGCCTCTGCCGCGCCCTTTAACCGTTATCAGACTGCCGCCCTTTTCCGGGGCATCGACGGTAACCGGATAGCCCTGCAGTTTTAATAAATTTTCGGTATGGTCTCTCGTTTCTTTTTTCTCGTATATAACCGTATCTCCTTCCGCAAAAAGAGCGGCCAGCATAACGCAGGATTTAACCTGCGCGCTGGGAACCGGAACTTCGTAAAAAATAGATTTTAAGCCTCCGCCGGAAATTGCAAGGGGAGGATAAGCATTTTTATTGCGTCCGGTTATTTTAGCCCCCATAAAGCTTAAAGGCTCGATTATACGCCGCATAGGACGCGAATTAAGGTATTTATCCCCCGACATTACGGAGAAAAAATCGTTTCCGGCAAGTATTCCTGCAAGAAGCCGAGTGAGGGTTCCGGAATTAGCCGTATTAATAACCGATTCGGGCTCTTTTAAACCGTAAAGTCCGGCTCCTTCGATTACTAAATCTTTGGGCCGGCCGTTTAAATTTTGTTTTTTAATACCGATGCCGAGTTTCCTGAATGCCGCTACGGTAGCCAGATTGTCCTTAGATAAAGATAAATTGGATGCATAAGATTTGCCGGCGGCTATACTTCCCAGCATAACCGCTCTGTGAGAGATAGATTTATCGCCTGGAACTTCTATCACCGCGCTGAATTCTTTTGAAAGCCCTTTAACTAAAACTTTATCCTGTTTAAATTCCAATAAATCTTTCGTCAAATCCCCGCCTCTTTTCTTTCTCCGCAAATTTTCTTAAGATAAGAGTTTAAACTTTCTTTATCTCCCGTTTCTATAAAGCCTTTAATTATATTTGCGGACGCAATAAAATTTTCTAAGGAAGCGGTAACGTTTGCCCCATTCATAAGAAATACTTCCGTCCATAATTCCGGGGAAGAAGAAGCGATTCTTGTAGAATCTTTAAAGCCGTTTCCTATAAAACCGGCAAACCCTGTCATCCCTCCCCCATTTTCATTTTTACCGTTACCTGAAATATAAGACAGCGTAGTATCAGACAGCAGAAAGGCTACAAGATGAGGAAGGTGGCTCGTATATGCGGCTATATCGTCATGCGTTTCAGCGGTAGAAAAAATAACGTCCATATTTAAAGATTTCCAGAATTCTGCAGTTTGCCGTATTTTTGCCGTTCTCCGTTCATCGTTTGAATCGGCGTTTTCTTTGATAACGATACATTTCTTTCCCTCGAAAAGAGAAAAATCCGCATTTTCCGGTCCGGTTTTATCGGAGCCGCACATCGGATGGGAGCCTACGAAATTGCTTATATTATTTGATTCGGCATTATAAGTAATGCCCTTTTTAACGCTTCCGATATCCGTTGCTAAAGGTGCGTTAAGAAAAAAATCACGATGTTTTTCAAAAAAAGAAACTATAGCCGCAGGAGGAATACACATTATTATCAAGCAATCCCTGCCTCCGCATCCGGCTTTTTCAATATTTACTGCGCCGTCTATTATATTTTTGGAAAGGCAGTAGTCGATATTTTTTTTAACGGAGTCGTATCCCCTGATACCGGTTTCGGGAAATTTTTTTCTAACGGCTCCCGCAATAGATGCCCCCATAAAACCGAGCCCTATTATTATAATCTCTTTAAACATATGAATTATATTTTCGATTCAAAACTTTTCGCTATCCTAACTCCTCTAACTCCCCTCCTCTTAAGGATGGTAGGCGGCCAAAAGCCTACGGTGCGGTTATTCTTTCCTAAAAATTATATTATATGTTTCTATTTACCGCCTTTGCGACCGCCTTTGCTTTATCTATTAAGTCGTCAAAAGTATCGTATTTCAAAGACTGCGCTCCGTCGGAAAACGCTTTTTCCGGCACCGGATGGACTTCTATCATAAGCCCATCCGCCCCTACGGCTATGGCGGCAAGAGAAAGCGGTTCGACGTAATACCATACGCCAGCCGCATGGGAAGGATCGACGATGACGGGAAGATGCGAGAGCCTCTTAAGGACGGGAACCGCGCTTAAATCTAGCGTATTTCTGGTAGAGGTTTCGTAAGTTCTGATTCCCCTTTCGCATAATATTACCTGTTCGTTGCCGTTTGACATAATATATTCTGCGGACATCAAAAATTCCTGTATAGTCGAACACAAGCCTCTTTTGAGTATTACCGGCTTATTTACCTTGCCGACCTCTTGAAGGAGCCTGAAATTTTGCATATTTCTTGCGCCTATCTGTATAATATCGGCATATGAGCATATAAGGTCTAAATCTCTCGGGTCCATCACTTCCGTTGCTACTAAAAGTCCCGTTTTTTTTCTTGCTTCGCTCAAATATTTAAGCCCTTCTTCTCCGAGTCCCTGAAACGTGTAAGGGCTGGTTCTGGGTTTAAACGCGCCGCCTCTTAATACTTTTGCGCCGGTTCTTTTAATATTTTCCGCAATTTCGGTAAGGTTTTCAAGGTTTTCCACGGCGCATGGACCCGCTATGACGGCTATATCGTTTCCGCCTATTTCTATATCTCCGATTTTAAAGATACTTCTTTCCTTTCCGAGTTCTTTTGAAGCAAGCTTATACGGCTTGGATATTCTGATGGCTTTATCCACTCCGGCAAGCGCCTCGGCCTCTTCAAAAAAAGCCTTAACGGCGTCTTCGTGCCCTATACACCCTATAATGGTAACGTCTGCTCCTTCCGAAATGTGGGGCTTTAATCCCGCCTGCTCTATTTTGCCGAGGATATGATTAATTTCATCCCTGGTCGCTCCTTTTTTTAATACTAAAATCATCTATTTCCTCCTTAAACCGGATTTTTATTTATCTGTCATTAATTTTTATTTTCATGCAACTTCCATTTCGGCAATTTTGGGCTATAGTTTTATATTTTATCTTATATTGAAATAATTGTAAAATTCAAATCAACTTTTTCAGTGCTTTAACCAGCTTAACATTTTCTTTATGGGTGCCTACGGTAATTCTTACCATATCGGCGTAGCCGAATCTGTCC
>JAJYZM010000045.1 GCA_021799935.1 bacterium
TTAAAAGAAGCGCTCCTTTGGAATCTATGCCTACGACCTGCCCTTCAACCTTTCTATTCTCGACGTTTATCGAGATAACCTTACCCATCATTCCGAAGTATTTTTGATAATAGCCGAGAACGGAAGGCAATCCCGTAGATAAAAACATTTCATAGTATTTATCGAATTTATTTAAAATAGAAGCTATCAGCCTGTTTCTGTCGATGAGGGAGCTTGAACCGTTTGTTTTTTCCGATTCTATTAACAGCGAGGTTGCGATATTTTTTATATTACCGTCCATATATTTTTCCGGCATATTTACGTTCATTCCTATGCCAACCACCATATATTCTATCGACATATTCTGCGTGCTCATTTCAGTCAATATTCCTGAAACTTTTTTAGAACCTATGAGAATGTCGTTGGGCCATTTAATCTGAGGCTTGAGGGATGCGACTTCGGATATTGCGTCCGCTACCGATACCGCGGCTAAAATCGTCATTCCCTGGGCTGTTTCCGGAGTAAATTTAGGCCTTAATATTATAGACATATAAATATTGCATCCGCATGGGGATGTCCAGAATTTTCCGTTTCTGCCCCTTCCTTTTTCCTGATAATCCGCAATAACCACGCTTCCGTTTTTTACGCCTTTAGCGGCGAGGTTTCTGGCGAGAGTGTTTGTAGAATCGACTTTTTCTTCATAGTACAAGTTTTTTCCCGCAAAAGACCCCTTCAGCATTTTTTTAATTTCGAATATATCTATATAATTTATTTGTTCCATTTTTCGGCCTCTTAATTTATTATTATATACTATATGCCATTTTTTTTCTTATTTTACTTGGCGAAATTTAAAGAAAAATCGGCGGGAATTACGGAATTGGTAAGCGACCCCATAGAAATATAATCGACCTCTGTTTCCGCGGCAATTTTTCTTAAATTATCTATAGTTATATTGCCGGATGCTTCCGTGACGGCTTTTCCGCCTATTATTACAACGGCTTTTTTCATTGTTTTTATATCCATATTGTCCAGCATTATGACGTCCGCTTTTGCTTCCAATGCAGATTTGACTTCATCTAAAGTCGCGGTTTCTATCTCAATTTTTAAATTTAAACCGGAATAGTGTTTTCTTACCGATTCCATCGCTTTTTTTATTCCGCCCGCAAGTTTAATATGATTGTCCTTTATGAGTATTCCCGATGAAAGGTCGAATCTGTGGTTTTCTCCTCCGCCCGTTTTGACGGCATATTTTTGGAGCAGTCTTAATCCGGGAATAGTCTTTCTCGTGTCTAAAATTTTTGTTTTCAGGCCATCTAGTTCTTTAGACGCGATATTAGATATCGTTGCGATGCCCGACAGGTGCTGGAGGAAATTAAGCGCGGTCCTTTCTCCGTAAAGTATGGCGCTCGCTTTAGCTTCGAGAGATATTATCTTCTGCGATTTAACCGCTCTGTCCCCTTCGCCGCACAAAAAATCTATTTTAAAATTATTTTTTGTAATTATGTCGAACACAGAGGAAAATATCTGCAGTCCGCACACTACGGCATCTTTTTTTGCGGTAACCTCGCAACGCATAACCGGGTCGCCGTCTAAAGTTACGGCATCCGTGGTTATATCGCCGCCTTTGATATCTTCATTCAAAGCCGCATATATAAGAGGTTTTACCTGAAGTTCGAAAATACGCATATCTTAACCGTTATTGTTGTTTAATCTTTTCTATTTCTTCTTTGACGATCTTTTCTATAATTTCTGGAAGATAGGCTTTTACGGCTTCGGTTATTTGAGGTTTAATCTCGTCGATAGTCTTTTCTATGGCGTTTTTTAAATAATCTTCCAATTTAACGAGATTTTGTTCGTCTAAAATTTTCAAATTTAACTCTCCTTCGGATTTTTTAGTATTTATATTCATATCTGGTTTATATGCTTCAGGTTCGACGGCCTCCTCTTCACTGCCTCCTCCTAAAGCTATATTAAAGCCGGCGAAAGGTTCCTCTGAATCTGAGGCGCTTGAAGCGTCGGAGGCATTTTTATTATGCTCCGTCTGAAGAGCTATGGAGTCGAACGATACCGCTGATTCGAAGGTTTCCGCCGGCGTGTTTAATTCAAATATTCCCGCAGGTTTATCGTATTCGGATATATTATCCCTCTCTGAAACTTCAGCGGCATTGTTAAACTGAGACGTTTCGGGTCGTCCGAAGATTTCCGCAGGCGCGTCGGCGAAAATCTGTTCGGGTTCCTGTTGCTGTTCCGGTTCGGGAGTTTTTTCGAGCGGTTCGAACCGTTCTTCCGGTTCTGCGGCTTTTGCATAAGGCGCAGGCAGTTCTTCAGGTTCTGCCGCTTCCGCATATGATGCAAAAGGCGTTGCCTGTTCTTCATCCCTTGCTTCATTCTGAGCGGTAATTAATTCTATATCCGGAATTTCAGCGGCCGTCGCCGTCGGCGCGTCTTCTATGATATAACTGCCGGGAGCATGGGGTTCGTCTTTTTTGTTTAGGTCCTGAAATTCTTTAAATATTGCGTCGTCTTTAAATAAATTTTCGAATGCCTGGCTTAATTCGGAAGATTCAAGGCTGTTATTTTCGTGTTCTTTATTATCGCCAAGGGTATCCACGGTATTCTCGGCGGCGGCTTTTGCGGCGGCATTTTCCTCTGTTTCTTTAATTTCGAAGGCTCCGATATCGTATATCTTTTCTCCCGCATTTCCAGTCTTTGCGGTATTGTCCGCGGCATCAGAAACGGCATTGCTTCCATTAAGCGTTCTTTTTATTTTAGAAATAAAAGTTTCTTTATCGAAAGGCCTGTATATGAAACCGTCGGCTTTAAGTTTTATCAGTGTCTCTCTTTCATTGTCCGATAAATCCGACGGGACTAATAAAATCAGCGGTATATTAGAGAATTCCTTGCTTGTTTTTATTTCCGTTATGCTTTTTTTTATTTCGGTGTCGATAGTGTTGTAGCCTAATACGATTATATCGGGAATTAGGTTTTTAGCCGCTTTATAAATGGCGGTCGGTTCGCCGACAAGGGTAAGCTTAAATTCGGGATTATTGAGAAATATGGTGGCCACGGCTCTTTGCATTGACTCGCTTTCGTCTATAAAAATTAAATTATACGACATAATTTACCGCCTCCCAATGCTTTAAAACATTTGTTATTTTTGATATACTATAATTGTTCTTTGCCAATTTTATCTTAATTTTAATATTTTTAAATAATATAGTCAATAATTTTAAAGCTATTATGTCGACCATAGACAGATATATATTTAAGCAGATGGTTTTTCCTTTCATCTTCGGACTTTTAGTATTTACGTTCAGCGTTACTATAAACCGAATTCTTTTGCTGACTCAGATGGTCCTTAATAAGGGCATAAGCATTTCGGCGGTATTAAAACTCGCAAGTTTAACTATACCGGATTTTATGATTATAACGCTTCCGGTGTCTTTTTTGCTTGCCCTCCTCACCGTGTTCGGAAAAATGACGCAGGATAACGAAATTATGGCGCTTAGGGCATCCGGAATAAGCATAGTCAAGCTTACTAAGCCGGTTTTATTGTTTGCGCTGATACCGCTTTCGTTTTCTATTCTTTTTTCCTTTTATATGGCGCCGAGATTTAATTTCTTTTTCAGGGTTCTTGCCGTAAAAGAGGTTAAAAAGGCGGCTCTTTCGGCGCTGAAAAAAAATTCCCTGACGAACAGGTTCGGAAACCTTAAAATCTTCGTGAAAAACGTTAATACGGATAAATCTACCATGAAAGGCATTTTCATATTAAACAAAGTGCGCAATACGCCTGAAACTTTAATCGCTAAAAGCGGCAGTATAAAATACAATCAGAAGCTCAACACCCTGTCTTTTTATCTAAAAAAAGGAACTATCCAGAACCAGAATCCCGATTCGAAAAACTTCTGGCTCCTTCATTTTAATACCTATAAAATTAATATTAAATTAAAAGGGATATCTTTTCCGGGGAAAAACAGCTCTATGCATTTTTTAACCTTTTCAGCCCTTGCAAGAAAATATATAACGGAAAAAAGTCCCGAACTAAAAAACATTTATCTTGCGTATCTTTATAAAAAAATAGCCATTCCCGCCGCCGCGGTTTTATTTATATTTATTGGCATGCCGCTCGGCATGCTCCTTGAAAAAAGAAGTTTATTTCTTGCTATTTCATATACTATAATATTTGTCGTGGTATATTATATAATTTTCACGTCGGGATTTTATCTTTCTCTTAGAAATCAGTTAAATCCGGTTATAGGCGTCTGGGGTGCGGATTTATTTCTTGCGGTTTCGGGTTCGGTTCTGTATTTGAAAGCCTTATTAAAATGATTATATTATGAAAATAAAAATATTGCAGAAATATCTCGTAAGCGAATTTTTAAAATATTTCGCCATATCGCTTACGGGACTTATATTTTTTTATATAGTGGTCGATTTCATTTCCAATATAGGCGCCTTCACGAAACATTCTCCCGAATTTCAATATATAATCCTTTATTTTTTTTACAAACTGCCGGAGATAACTTACAGGGTGCTTCCGCTCTCCGTTCTTCTGTCAACCCTGCTTTCGATATCCTTTTTTAATAAGAATAACGAAATAACCGCCGTAAAATCTTCCGGTTTAAGCATGGCGAAATTTTTCGCCCCTTTAGTAATTTTAGGCGCCGGGATATCCGTTTTCGCGTTCCTGCTTTCAAATTTTGTAGCGGTAAGGTCTAATGTTTTAAGAAGGGTGGTTATGCAGAGGGATATTAATAAAAATAAAAATTACAGCGAAGATTCGGTTTACAAATATACGACCAGAAAC
Organism: bacterium; assembly: GCA_021799935.1. Next base: position 4,787 of record JAJYZM010000045.1, read on the forward strand.
ATATTTATTCATTATAAACGCTGTATCGTGACGGCGGAGATGATGAACCCGGCGTCTAAGACGGTTAAAGGAGTCAACGTTTACGTGTTTAACGATAAATTTATGCTGAAAAAGAGATATACCGCCGAAACCGGTTATTTCGGGAAAGGCGGACTAAAATTAACGGGAGGACAGGAAGACGATTTCGCTCTAAATAGCGGGCCGGGATTCGTCCAGAAATATTTCAAAACCGTTAACGTTCCTATATATTTAGACTTAAATTTTTTCAGGTCTTATACTTTAAAACCGGAGTTTTTATCGATAATAAACCTTTCGGATATGATATCGGTGGCAAGAAAATCGGAATCCGGTTTAAGCTATATTCTTACTAGTTATTATTCCAAATTATCCTTCCCGGTTATCAATTTAATTCTTATTCTTATAGGAATTTCTATCGGGCTTCTGCTGGGTAAAAAAGGCAATTCTCCCGTTTCTATAGGCATCAGTTTAGCTTTTGCTTTTACATGGTGGGTCATAAATTCAATAGCTTTGTCTCTCGGAGAGTCCGCCCAGCTTAATCCCGTTCTGTCGGCGTTTATGTCCGATATTATATTTTTATCGTTTGCTTTATATCTTATAACGGATATAGACTGATTGCAAATTGCAGGCAGGGTTGGCGGGGGTTATAATTCAAAGCTTAATCCGTCGTACGAAGGTATTAAATCTTTAGACCTGCATAGGCAAATATCGCTTATTTCTTCATAATCTATATTATGTCCCATATGAGTGAAATACGTTTTTGAGGGATTTATTTTTTCGGAAATCAGGACAGCCTCTTCCAAACTCAGGTGGGTCGGATGAGGCTTATATCTTAAAGCGTCTATCATCAGAGCCTTTAAGCCTTTCAATAAACAGAACGACTGTTCGGGTATGGACGAAACATCCGTTATATAGGCGAAATCGTTTATTCTGTATCCGTATATTAAATTCCTTCCGTGAAAAACGGGTATGGGAGTAATTTTTAATCCGGGTTTTATCTCCAGCGGTTCTTTTATTACGTTAGGGACGAGATAAGGCTTGCTGGATTCCGATTTTTCTTTAAATATATAATCGAATTTGTCTTTAATAAAATTTACGGCGTTTTCGGAGCCGTATATCGGAATAAATTTATCTTTGCCGGTTTTTAAATAATTAAACATTCTTAAATCGTCTATTCCGAAAATATGGTCGGCATGCGTGTGGGTATATAAAACGGCGTCTATGTTTTTAACTTTAAATTTTAACGCCTGCGTCCTTAAGTCCGGCGCGGTGTCTATAAGGATATCGAAATTATTTTCCGATACTAAGACGGAAGGCCTCAGCCTTTTATTCTTTTCGTTTGCGGAAGTGCAGACGCCGCACGTGCATCCTATTAACGGAACGCCCGTAGAAGTGCCGCATCCGAGGACTAATATTTTCATATGCTTTTATGATACAATAAAACGTATATTAAATAAAGCATATATAAAATCTAAATAATATATACCTCGATGAACAAGAAAGACCACGAAAAAATAAAAATTAAAAGGGAAATTATCTTTGCAACCGTAATATTCTTCCTTGTAATTTTTTCCACGTTCGAAGAATTAAGGATGATTTCTTTTACGAATGTTTCGGTAACGTCCAAGATTATCGTTTACGCCTATATAAACGTTACGATAGTTTTATTTCTGCTGATGTCGTTTCTGGTGCTAAGAAACGTCGTAAAATTAATCATAGAAAGAAAAAGGGGCGTAATAGGGGCAAGACTGAGGACTAAGCTTGTGGGATTATTCGTAATAGTAAGCGTAGTTCCGTCGGTTTTTATGTTTATAGTCATAATAGCAACCGGTTTTGCTTCTAATATTATTAACAAATGGTATTCTTTGAGATTCGAAAAGGCTATGTATTATACTTCGAGCATAATCCGCCGCAAAAGCGGATTGATTAAGAGCGCGGGCGATGCCGCCGTTAACCGGAAAATAGAATGGCTCGAACATTTTTATAAGCAGTATTCGCAGTTCAGATTCATAAAAAACCCCATGGAGACGACCTATCTTATATTTTTTTCGATATTTACCCTTATTATTTTGTTTATATCTTCGTGGGTAGGGTTTTATCTTTCTAAAAAGCTGACTAAGCCGATTATTGACCTTGTCGAAGGAACAAAAAAGGTGGCGTCAGGCGATTTAGACATAAACGTCAACAAAGAGTCGGATGATGAAATAGGGATGCTTGTAAATTCTTTCAACGCTATGGCTTCCGACCTTAAAAAAAATAAAGAAGAGATAGAAAAAGCCAATGCCGATTTAAAAAAAGTCAACGAGGAAATAGACAGAAGAAGAAGGTTCATGGAAATAATATTGAAAAACATCCATGCGGGCGTTATAGCTGTAGATTCCACGGGAAAAATCAGGAGTCTGAACAACGCCGCCGAATATATGTTCGGTATATCTAGTAAAGATGCGGCGGGCAGAAACTATAAGGACGTTTTCGACAAATCCGTATTTTCGGACATAAGAAGCATCATCAGGGATTTGACTAAAACGGGGAAAGAAACTTTAACGAAAGAGATAAAATTAAATATAG
>JAJYZM010000046.1 GCA_021799935.1 bacterium
GCAATACATTCAGTCTCCTACGGGCATTCAAATAGGCCTCGGCACAAAGGTTTCCTCGATAGAAAAAGAATTTACCCAAGGCGACCTTCAGCAGACGTCTAACCCTTTAGATATAGCAATTTCCGGGCAGGGTTTTTTTCAGATACAGATGCCCAACGGAGAAACCGCATATACCAGAGACGGAACTTTTCAGACTAATTCGCAGGGACAGCTTGTAGATGCTAACGGCAATCAGCTTGTTCCGCCCATTACCATACCGCCTAACGCTACTTCCGTTACTATTTCCCAAAACGGAACCGTTTCGGCGGCTATTTCCGGACAGACCAATCCTGCCCAGGTCGGAAGCATAACGCTTGTTAATTTTATAAATCCGGCCGGACTCAGCAGTATCGGCAATAATCTTTATCTCCAGACTTCGGCTTCCGGCGTTCCGCAGATAGGCACGCCTAACGAAAACGGGCTCGGCACCATTCAGCAGGGATTTCTAGAAATGTCGAACGTAAATCTTGTCGGACAGATGGTATCTATGATAACCGCCCAAAATGCATACACCATAGACTCTAAAGCGATTACCGCCGCAAACCAGATGCTTCAGACTATGAGCGGCTTAATACCGTAATATATGAAATAAAGTTAATTTATATTAATTATGTCATTCCCGCTAAAGCGGGAATCCAGTTAGATTATAGGATTATGTTTAAAATAAAAACTTTCGCTTTTATAATTTTAGCAGCGGTTTCGCTTTCGGTTATTTTTTCGGATGCTGGATGCGCCCATGCCGCAAAAAAAATAAATTTAAAGCGTATGGTTATAAAATCGTACTTAAGCAAAATTCCTTTAAAATTTAAAAAATATTTCTATTTCTCGAATTTTGGCTATAATATTCCGTTTAAAATTACGGCCGGCGTATTAAAAAGTTATTACATCGACATCGAAATGAATAATTTAAAATATTCCGGTTATCATACGGCAATAATAAAAATATTGGACAAAAAGGGCGGAACGGTTAAAGGCATCGACGACGTTACGTTTAAAACGGAAATCTATGCTCCGGTTGCATCAGCCGCGGAAACGCTCGGCAGATTTCAAATTATAAAGCCGGGCGACGTTAAAATATCGTATAAAAATATTCCGGGTTTGAACGACGGGTATTATCTGAACGATAAAAACATCGCCGGAAGGGAGGCTAAATTTTTTATTGCAGAGGGTTCGGCTTTAACTAATGCAAATACCGAGAGAAAAAGGATAATTAATTTCGGCGATACCGTAAATATTATTTATAAAAGCTCCGGATTAATTTTAAAAACAAAGGGCATGGCGCTTCAGGCAGGCGCTTTGAACTCCATAATCAGGGTTAAAAATATCCAATCCGGGACGGTTCTTAACTGTCTGGTGAAATCGGACAAAGCCGTAGCGGTCAGATAAGATAATAAGATAATATAAATATGAAATTAAAATATAAATTTAATAAAAGTAACTTGTTGGTCTTGGCCGCCGTATTATTGCCGCTTGTCTTAACCGGCTGCGGCGTTCATCCGCCTAAATCCATGATTCCGCCGACGTATGTTAAGCCTACGGCACAGAACGGCGGGATTCAAGGGAAACCGGCGCTCGGTTCTCTGTGGACGGGAACGGGAACCGGAACGAACCTTTATACCGATAACGTGGCTTTTAAGCTCAACGATACGGTTACGATTATAGTAAACGACCAGACGCAGGTTTCCGATTCTTCGGGAACCTCGCTTTCGCACAATTCGTCGGGTCTCGGCAGTATCGCTTTCGGCACTCTCTCGTCGGCAAAACCTACCGGGTATAACGGGTCGAACGTCGAAACTTTTAACGGCGGCGGAGGGGTAGCGGAAAACGGTCAGATTTCTTCGGTTATTCAGGCTCAGGTCGTTAAAGTTTATCCTAACGGCAACGTGGAGCTTAAAGGAGAAAGGAAAGTTTCCGTTAACGGAGAAACCAGATTCTTATTAATTAAAGGCATAGCCAGGCCGATAGACATATCTCCGGGGAACACTATTTTGTCGAGCCAGATATCCGACGAAAGAATATGGATAAACGGCAGGGGATACGTAAACAGCTCGCAGAGTCCGAACTGGCTTTATAAGATTATGCAGGATATCTGGCCGTTCTAAATGTATTATTTAATATTTAAGATAAAAAATTATGAAGAAAAAAATACTTTTACCGGCGTTAATATTCTTATTGGGTTTGTTTGCCGCGTGCTCCGCGCCTGATTTTTCCGCCGCCGCAACCATAGGAAATATCACTTCGATATACGGCGCTATGAGCAATCCGATAGTCGGCTACGGTCTCGTTACCGGTCTTGACGGAACGGGAGACCAGTGGGGCGTTAACGTTACCCAGCAGAGCATAGTTACTATGCTGTCAAAATTAGGCATAAATACCAACGAGGCTTCTCTGTATGAAATCAGGGATACCGCCGCCGTTATGGTTACCGCGGAGCTTCCTCCTTTCGCCGTGCCCGGCGAAAGAATAAACGTTACGGTCAGTTCTATCGGAAACGCGGAAAGCTTGCAGGGCGGAGTTTTATTGATGACCCCTCTTAAAGGGCCGGACGGAAAAGTTTACGCGCTCGGCCAAGGGAGCGTATCTACGGGAGGCAGCGTCGCATCCGAAAACGTTATGCCTCTTCCCGGATATGTGCCGGTATCGCAAAATTTCCAGACGTCGGGCATTGTCGATAACGGAGGAGTCGTAGAAAAAGGCGTGTCTATAGGGCTAAATACTTTCAGCAACGTCCGCCTGATTCTTAAAAATCCCAGCTTCACCGACTCTTCTAGAATTGCCGGCGCGATAAACGCAAAAATTGGCAAAGGGACGGCAAAACCGCTCAATTCTACAAGCGTATCGGTCGCCGTTCCCGCTTCTTACAAAGGGAACGTTTCGCAGTTTATATCGGTTATAGACGCTATAAACGTTAAAACTCATTCAAAAGCAATTATAGTTATAAATGAAAGGTCTGGAACGGTGGTAATGGGCGGGAATATAAAAATAAATCCGGTTGCCATATCGAACAGAAATATAACGCTTAAGATAAACAAAAAAAGAGTCCCCAACGCATTTTATTTAAAAAACGGATTGACGGTTGCCGAACTCGTAAAAGCCTTAAATGCTGTGGGGGCTTCTACGTCGAGCATAATTTCTATACTCGAATCTATCAAGGCTGCAGGGGCTTTATCGGCGGAAATAAAGATAATTTAAGGTATGGAGGGATATTAAAGTTATAGTCTAAAAATGTCGATTGTCATATAAAGCAAGATTAAATTTCTAAAAAGAAGGTAAAAAGTATGGCAATTGAAATTTCGGGAATTACGTCGTCCGTTATCGGCGAAATACCGCAAAACAACAATAACGGTAAGAAAAAAGAAGTAAACGGTCCGGAAGCCGGTCAGGCGTCAGCTTCCGATAAGGTAAGTATTTCGGAAGGCGCGAGTTTTATCGGCAGTTTAAAAAGCGCCGTAAACGCGGCGCAGTCGGCTCCTCCTTCCAAAGTTACCGATATCAGCCAAAAGATAGCATCGGGTATTTACGCCGATTCTTCAAAAATTGCCGAAGGGCTGATAAACAGCTTAAACATTACCGGCGAGTAGCAAAAATTTAAAGGTTAACAGGAATATATGAAAAATACAGTTTCAAACGAAAATAAACTCGAAGACCTGCTAGAAATAGTCAGGAGGTTAAAAAAAGAGCTCAACGACTCTTATTCGATGTTGAAAACTAATTTTAATCCTATAAAAAATATAGATATATTCGACGATAAAAGAAAAATTTTAAAAGAAATTGCTGAAAAGATAAAAGAGTTCGGAGCGGCAACCGGCGGTAACGAGGAAATAAGCGTAGAAGAAGGAGTCCGCGGCGGTCAGGCAATAAAAGAACTTCTCAAAGCGGAAATACAGGAAATAGCCGAATTAAACAGCGCGTTTTCCGCCTTAATCAAAAAAAACATATATTATAATCAGCTTACTATTTCTTTTATTACAGACGCTTTCAACAAAAATTCAATTTACGACAGAGCAGGCGGAAGCAATTCAAACTTTTTTCCGTTAAAAAACGTTTTAATGAAGTCGGGGGTCAGAGTATAAATGCTTACCATAAATAATATATTAGATATAGCCGATTCGGCAATGAACGCCAATACGGCGGCAATGAACACCGTATCTCAGAACGTGGCCAACGTAAATACCCCTTTTTACAACAGCGAAACGCCGATACAAACGGAAGCTCCCGCGGTAGTAGGCGCCCCTTATACATACGGCACGGGAGTAAACGTTAACGATATACAGAGAAGCACCGATAATTTCGTCCAGTCGGAGGTCAACAACGAAACCGGGCAGAACAGCTATTATACAACGCTGTATCAGGGTTTGGACCAGATTCAGAATCTGTTTAACGACCAGACCGGCTCAGGTTTCAGTTCGCAGATTTCGCAGTTCTTTAACGACTTTCAGAACGTTGCCAACAATCCCTCTAATACTTCGCAGAGGACTGCTTTATTGGCCGACGCTCAGTCGCTTACCGGTTCTATAAATAACGCTTATACCACTATAATGAATACCGTATCTTCTACCAATACTTCGATTAACGGCGTTATTCCGCAGATTAACAGTCTTACGTCCCAGATTGCCGGCCTTAATCAGCAGATTACTTATGCGCTTAACGCGGGCAGTAACGCCAACGAACTGCAGGACCAGCAGATGCAGGCTATAAACAGCCTTTCCAAGCTTGTTAATATTTCATACTATACGAATAACAACGGAAAAACGAATATATCGGTCGGAGATGTTCCGCTCGTTTCAAGCGATTCGTCTTTTAATCTGTCCACGCAGATTAACCCGTCTAATGCGGCAAATTCAGATATTATGTGGACGGGGCCGGACGGTTCCGCCCAGTCAATAACTAATCAGATTACCGGAGGCAGCCTCGGCGCATACGTAAATATCGAACAGACTGCGGCGCCGTCATATATAAGCCAGCTTAATTCGCTTGCGGCGGCCGTAACCGACAACGTAAACTCTTTGCAATATAACGGCTACGGTCTGGACGGTTCGACGGGGAATTATTTCTTTCAGCCGAATTTGACTACGGCGGTGGGAAGTAAAAGTAGCTCAGCCGTTACCGATGCTACAATATCTACCGGCATGGTGACTAATCCTGCTGATTTGACAGGGGATAGTTATCAGATTTCAACGACTGGGGGCGGTGTTTTTAAAGTTAAAAATACTACTACAAATCAAACTTTAAGCAGTTCTGCCGTAAGCGTTTCTTCCACTACAAATAAATATGGGCAAAATGTATATACTATCGGTTTTGACGGGGTATCCGTTAACATTACTTCTACTTCGACAGCCGGAACGCCCGGGACTACCCCTGCAAATTCCGCATATGCTCCCGCAAGCGGAGATACTTTTACCGTTCAGCAGAATACAACCAATCCGGCTTTTACCATGGCGGTCAATCCGAATTTTACGACCTCTCAGGTAGCGGCGGCATCAGCAGTTTCCACTGCGGTTAATCCGACCAACGTCGGCAATGCAACGATTAGCGCCGGTTCGGTTGTCAATCCTTACGGGGATAGCAGTGCCGGAGGAGGATATTCGATGATATATAACTCTACCGGCGGCACCTTTACAGTTACTAACCAAACATCTACTCCTAATTATTCGGAGACTATTACTCCTGCGGTTACGACCAATTCATCGGGGCAGAAGGTTTACTCTGTTTTTTTTGGGAATAGCTCAAGTAGTACTAATTCTGCACCGCCGCAGTATTTTCATGTTAATATTACTGGAACTCCAGCTAACGGAGATTCTTTTACGGCGAATGTTTTAACTTCTGGACTCAGCCTTACGCAGATGAACAGTATTGGTTTAGCCGGCAATAACGAAAACGCGCTTGCCCTCGGCGCGCTTCAAAATAATAATCTGCCTATTAACGGGACAAGTTCGACTATTTCGACGTATTATTCGAATATCGTTTCAAATATAGGAACGCAGTCGCAGAGCGCAAACACTAATTACACTAATTCCACTTCCGTTTTGACGAATTTGCAGAATCAGCTCCAATCGTTCGTCGGAGTAAATATGAACCAGCAGATGACGAACTTAGTCAATTACCAGAATTCGTATCAGGCGGCGGCGGCAATTACAAGCTCGGTTCAGGCAATTATGACGGCGCTTTTAAGCACGGTGCCGTAATTATTAATTATAATAAAAAGGGATAATATTTAACCGCCCCGTCAGGCTGGCGCCTGACACCCCTCCTTGTAAAGGAGGGGAGCTAAAGCCGATAATAAAGACTTAACAGTAAAAAGCAGCTAAAAGGTTTTATAAACTCTCCTCCTTTTTAAGGGGGGGAGTCCGTAGGGCGGGGTGGTTTTATTTTTTAAAATGAGGTAAAGCGAAATGATACAGATAACCAACGGCATGATATACAATAATATTAACAACGAATTGTCGAACGAATCTACAAATATTTACAATCTTCAGGCCCAGATTTCGAGCGGCCTGCAAATCAACTATCCGCAGGATAATCCGGGGGGCATGGTCAATGTTCTTTCGTATAAAAACAGCACGGCGCTAGTAACGCAGTATAATTCGAACGTAAGCATCGCTAACAGCGTAGGCTCTTTAGCTTCGTCCACAATAAGCAGCGCTATGACGGCGGTAAATCAGGCAAGCACGCTTGCTATCGAAATGGCAAACGGAACGAATACTCCTGCGAATAATCAGGCGGCGGCACAGCAGGTAGGGCAGATTATCAACGAACTTACGCAGTCGGCTGGTACTTCTTATAACGGACAGAATATTTTTACGGGGAACAATCTTAATCTATCCGCTGCATATACGACTACGACGTCGTGGTATAAATCAAGCGGAATGACGTCTCCTGTTTCTTACAGCGTATATACCTATGCCGGAACGGATACGAACCAGAATTATCAGATAACCCAGAATGAAACGGTAACCCCGTCGCTTACCGCCGATTCGATATTTGGAAACGATCCAAAATCGACTATGACCGGTTCTTCCTCTGCAAACGCAGTTGTCCCTTCCGGTCTAATTTCCGTTCTTTCGCTTTTTCAGT
>JAJYZM010000047.1 GCA_021799935.1 bacterium
AATTAAAAGATATTCCCTAATCTGTTCGGAAATAGTTCTATCGTTAACTTTTGCCCTTGCGCGAATTTTTTTTTCAAGTTCATTCGGTACTCTAATAGTCAACATTTTATTATCTTCCCCTCCCTCCATGAAATAATTTTATAAGTTAATGTATTCATAGTGAATACATTATAACATTGTAATAAAAATTAGGCAATGTTATAATGCAATTTTTTAAAATTGTAATATTGGTGATTTTATCCAGTGAACTACTCCGCCCTTACGGACTGGATAATGATAAATGTATCGATTTTCATAACGCTTCTTCCGTACTGCATTGCCTGCCGGAAAGACTAAAAAGAGATAAATCATTTGTAAAAATGTAAAAACCGTCAAACGCAGGCGGGAGTAAGAGAATAAATAAATCTGACCCCATTATTCCAAGTATCAACCGCATAGACTAATGATTTGCCGTCATTTTTATCTTTTACAGCATTTGCAAGCCAAACTGTAGAAAGCCCCTTCCAAGATCCTAATTCTACTATAACATTACCTGGAGCAAAATTTAGAGCAAGTGCATATAAAAGAAATGCTCCCTGAGCATTACACCATCCTTGAATACTTTCAGTGTTTTTTTTAATTTCTTCTAATCTTTTTATATCTATATTTATCATATTTATTTATATTATTTAAATATATTTATTAAATTTACAAAATAAAATATTGTCATTATATCATATATATAAAATTAAAAAAAAATTATAATACCCAAAATTGCCAATAGAAAATTATTTTTCTGGATGAGCCGTCTAAATACCGACGGCTTTAAACCGTACCCGCCTGCGCGGGAATGACAATTAAGGAATTTAACTTTTCACCCAACAGGTGTCATTCCTGCGTAAGCAGGAATCCAGAATTTATAATATACCGAAACAGTTTTAAATATTTCTATCGGCAATTTTGGGTAATAAAAAATAATTGTATCCACTTTTATATATTCCCCAACTCTATCTGCTTATCTATCCAAGGAATAACTTCATCGAGCATTTCTTCCAAGGTAGTCGTCGCTTCAAAGCCAAGCACGTTTTTAGCCTTAGATACGTCGGGAACCCTTTTTTGTACGTCATACGGATAAGGCTTATCGGATACGTATTTAAAAGGCTTATCTCCGTTTATTTTTTTCCAAATAATTTCCGCAAGTTCCAAGACGGTAGTCGATCTGTTTGTTGATATGTTAAAATCTTCGTTGACGGCTTTTGGACTTTCTATGCATAACCTTATGCCTCTTGCAAGGTCTCCGCCGTAGGTATAATGACGTATCTGATTTCCGTTGCCGAGTATATGAAGCGGGTCTTGTTTTTTTAAGACTTTCTGGACTAAATCGGGAACGACGTGGCTCATGGCAAGCTTTATATTGCCGGAAAGTATTTCTTTTTCGCTTTTAGCTCTTTTTTCTCCAATGCCTACGCAATTAAAAGGTCTTATTATGGTAAAAGGAAGCTTATACTGCTCGTAGGCTCCTTTTGCGTAATACTCTGTCGCAAGTTTTTGGAAACCGTAAGTAGAAAAAGGCGGAGGGCATTTTAGCTGTTCGCCTTCCGGAGTTGGATAAACGGAGGTATTTTCAAAAACCATTGAAGAAGATACGACGTTTATTTTTTTGAGTTTTTTATTTTTATTAGCCCATATTGCGGCATCGAAAGTTGACGCCATAATTCTTTCATTTTCGGCTAAAAGGTCGTAGGCAAATTCATGGAAGTAAGAAATGCCGCCTATCATGGCTGCTATTGCCACTACCTGGTCGCAATCAGATAAAGCTTCTTTTAATAAATCTACGTTTTTAACGTCTCCTTCTATAAAGGTATAGTTTTTATTGCTATCGTAACTCTTATCGAGCTTTCCGTATTTGCTGAAATTATCTACCCCTACTACTTCGTGTCCATTATTTAAAAGCTCTTCCGTTAAATAACCTCCGACAAAACCTAACGAGCCCGTTACTAAAATTTTCATATAAGTCCTCCTTTTCCGTAAAAATTCCAAATATCTATTATTGTTTTATTTTTAAAATTAAGGTTTTTGTATTCTTCATGAGGAGTAGCAAGTATTAAAACATCCGAATTATCTATTACTTCTTCTATACCTAAGAAATAAGGTTCTTTGATATAGGGGTCAGTGCATAAGACGTCTTTACATTCAAACTGGAGTATCTTTTTAAGTTTATAGGAAAGCGAACTTCTTTTGTCGTCGCTTCCGCCTTTAAAGGCCATTCCAAGTATGCCTGCCGTCTTATCGGACAAATTCATCTTTCTTTTAAGGCTCTGGACTATGTAGTTGGGGAGCCCTTCGTTTATAAGCATGGCAGAATGACCCAGATAGAAGTTGTTTTCTTGAAAAGAGGCAAGCTGCATAGTATCTTTAAATAAACATGGTCCTGCGGCAAAACCCGAAGAAGGCAGGTCTTTGGCTCTTGGATAGTTGTGGGTTATTGCTTTATGAATCTTATAATAATCAAGTCCGTGGTCGTTTGCTATCATAAAGAACTGGTTTGCTACGGCAAATTTTATATACCTCCAGACGTTGGTAAAAAGCTTTGCTAATTCAGCCTCTGTCGGTTCTAGTTCTATAATATCCGATGTAAGCAGACTGAAAAGCTCTTTTGCTTTTTTAAGTCCGTTATCGGAAAAAGAAGAAATTATCTGAGGGAGTTTTGCAAGCTCAATCATTGCGAAACCTTCCGCTATCCTTTCAGGACAAAAAGCAATATCTATATTCTTACCTGCTTCCTTAATCCATTTACCGATATGCTCTGTGGTTCCTGGATAAATCGTGCTTCTTAATATTATAAGCTGTCCGTCTTTAAAATACTCAATATAATGGTCGAAGAACTTTTTAATCTCGGAAAGCCTCGGATTTAAAAATTCATCTACCGGAGTGCCTATTACTATCACAACTGCTTTACTTTCGGAAATTACTTTCGGGTCTTTTGACAAAACGAGATTGCCGCTTTTTAACGCCGATTTTAAGATTTCTTCCGCTCCTTCTTCTTTAAACGGCATAATACCTTTTGAAACGAGGTCCATAGACTCTTCGTTTATGTCATATATGCAGACCTTCTTGCCTTTAGAGGCGAACATAATAGATAAAGGCAGACCGACGTGACCGCAGCCGCCGATAGTGCATAGGTCGTAGGTGAAAATTTGTGGCATTTAAGCATTTTCCTTTTAAAAATATTATATATTTAACATAATTTATTTTTCCTAAATAATTCGTATGCATTCTTAACTGATAGTTCAATGTCTTCAGTTTTTAAATGCTCATAATTCGTTATTGCGGTAGCATTTCCATCATAATAATGCCATTCTTGGCTTTTAATTAAATCCTTTGCCAAAGCTTGTTTATAAGCAGGCGTACCAGGGAAAAAAGTGCATATAGAAAACTGTATTGTATCGGGATTTAATTTCAAAGCAAAATCCATAGTTTCTTTCATAGTTTCCTTAGTTTCTCCTAAAACACCCAACGTAAAAGTTAAATGAGTCAATATTCCAAGTTCTTTGCATATATTTACTGCATTTTCAACATCTAACAATGAAAGATTTTTACCCATTTTATTTACTATTTCTTGATTTCCGCTTTCAACTCCAAATTTAACAGAAACAAGTCCCGCTTCTTTCATCTTTTCAAATACTTCTCTCGACGAGGTATCAGCTCTGCACATTGCTCCCCACGGTAAATTTATTCCAGCTTTTATTATTCCGTCGCAAAGTTTGTAAATTCTTTCATTGCCTATATTAAAAGAATCATCATCGAAGTAATAAGATAAAAAACCAAATTTTTCCGTAATATATTTAACTTCTGCAATAACATCTTCAATATCTCTAACTCTGTATTTATGGTCGTTATAATAGTTATGTATCCAGTCGCAAAAATTACAATTATATGGACATCCCCTGCTAGCCATAACCACGCCTTGCGGAAATTTCATTCCTGCAAATAAATCGCTATATGCATAAATATTTAAGCTTTCTCTTTCAGGCCAAGGTAACATGTTTATATCGACTTTTTGCACATTATTTGAAAATATTTTACTATTTTTTCTATATATTAATCCTTCTATATTTTGTTTTTCATGTTCTGTTAAAATTCCTTCTTTAAGTTTTAACATTTTCATAAAATTTAACAACGAAAATTCATATTCACCTTTTATTGCATAATCTATAGGAAAAGCGGATTCCATAATTTCGACTCCATAAGAATTAAATATTGCACCGCCAAAAACTATTTTAGAATCCGGGCTAATGGCTTTAAACTTTCTTGCATATTTTATATCGTTATGAAAAGAGGCTGTAGAAGTTTCAATAAAAATTATTTCCGGCTGCAATCCTTTTATTCTGCAAACAGTTTCTTCTTCGCTTAATCCCTCCGCTATAGCATCGACCATATAAGCTTCAAAACCTTCTTTTTTTAAAAGCGAAGACGCATATGCCATAAAAAAGGGAAATGGTAAATAACCAGGTATGTTTTCAGAGTTTGCGTCAACCGAAAAAGGCCATCTGGAACCAGCTCTAATACCTTGCCGACAATTTTCAACCCATGGAAAATTTACTAAAACTATTCTGTTTTTTATTATAGAATTTATATCGTTAATATAAAATACATTATCTTCTTCTTGCTTTATTCTTCTAAAAGAAGTTTTAAATATTGACCAAAAAACTTTATCAAAATTAAAAGTATTTATGACATTTATCCATTCATTAAGTATTACCGATAAATTATTTTCAAAAATAATATTACTTTCATTACCGTTGATATTATCTTTAGCTCTTTTAGCTATGTAATTATTAACTTTATCTCCATATGACCCTATTATGCTTTTATTTATATAAGATAATATTTCATCAATAAGCGAAATTTCTAAATTATTTTTTTCAAAAAAAATTTTAATCGCATTTAATATATAAAACTGTATTTCGTCAATAAGGTCGTTTCTGTTGTTAACCGTTAAAAAATATTTAAAGTCGTTTAGAGTATTTGAAATAATAGAAACAAAATCTATAAAAATAAGATTATATTTTTTTTTAGCAAAACTATTATTTATTCTATTAATTCCTGAAATAATATTATTAGATATTTTTTTTAAAAAGTCATTCATTTCTAAATAGTTAGTTGCAGGTTCAGCCCAATTCCATTGAGTTTTTAAAATTGAAATAAAAGAGTCTGATCTAGTATGAAATGCTAAAGCGTTTTCTTCAAAAAATAAATTATAGCCATTTTTTTTGAGTCTTAAACAAATATCCATATCTTCATAGTTAGTAAAATATTTAGGATTATATCCGCCAACCGCTTTTAACGCCTCGACTCTAAAAACATTATTATTGCCACTAAAAACTTCACTGCTATATTTAGAAAGAAATTTCTCCTTAGAGGAATTTTGATTCATATATATTTGTCGCCATCTATCTATAGTTCTTTGTGAAAATAATTCAATAATCTTTCCTCCTGCTCCGGCTATATAATCATTTTTCATTACGTTCATTAATCGTTCAAGCCAATATTTATCTGCAATATCATCTGTGTCGATAGTTGCAATAAAATCCCCTTTTGCATTATACAATGCCGTATTTCTGCTTGCAGCCAATCCTTTTCTTATTCCTCCATGGTCTATTATTTTAATAAAATTGTAAACTGAAGCATAATATTCAGCTATTTCCCTTGACTTATCGATGCTGCCGTCATCTATTATTAAAAGCTCATAAACAGGATAAGACAAACTAAGAATAGACTCTATAGCATTTTTAATATATTTTTCCGTATTAAAACAATTTATATATACCGTAACTTTTTTTATGTCAGCATTTGATAGCAAAATATTATATAAATTTTCATCTATATCTTTCGCAATATTACAAGCAGACACAGTTAATTTATTTTTTAAATAAAAATCTATAATTTTATATAAATTTTCTTTTTTTTTATTTAAATTGCATTTTGAAAATACAAAATTATACCACCACTCAGCTTCATGAAATAATCCATGTTTTTCTAATTCTTCGGCATAATCCCATAAGATATCATAACACTGAGGATTATTTATAATATTATTTTCTATTTCAGATAATTTTTTATCTTGTGCTGGTAAATGTTCGTATAACATAATTAATTAAGAATCTCGATTTTATTTAAAATTCACTATAAATAGCATTACATTTACGGCATAACAATTCTATACCTTAATCCACCGTTATAAACTTGAAAGCCACCCTTAAAGTTATTGTAAAATATAAGTGTCAGCAAAATATAAACAATAACCCAAAAGGTGGCTTATAATGAAAATTTTATCACTAAAATTAAAAATGGGCAACGAAAAAATTACATCATTCGGCGATATATTCTTCTGCAGAATTGAAAAAGCATGCCTTTTTCAGCAGAAGAATATGATATTATTAGCCGATTTTATTAAAAAATTAGGCATTGAAGAAAGATTAGATTCTTATCTTCCTAAAGCCGGAAGCAACAGAGGTTATAAACCTTCTCAAAAAATATTGTCATTCCTATCTTCCGTTATGTTGTCCGGCGAAGGCAGATACGTTAATATAGACCGTCTAAGAAAAGACGATACTATTAAAACGATATGGGGATTAAATAATATGCCTCATAGTACTAAAATCGGCGAATGGTTTTTAAAGAACGGAGAAAGTAAAGGAGACTTTGCGACTGGAAAGACTAAAAAAATAATAGACGATATATCTTTAGATTTAGTAGTAGAAGCATTAAAAGAAAAAAATATAAAAGAAGCAGTATTCGATGCGGATGTTTCCCTGATAGAAGCCAACAAAAAGGAATCCAAAAAAACATACAAAGGCTTCAGGGGCATGGGTTCGCTATTAGGCTTCGTAAACGGCTACTGCTTATATTCCGATTTTAGAAATTATCGTCACCGAATGTATAATACTAAAAACACCGAATTAAAATTCCTGTTTTCACCGACGAAAAAGTCAGGTCGTTACTTTCTGCTAAATTACTAAGTTCTAAGTTATTTATTAA
>JAJYZM010000048.1 GCA_021799935.1 bacterium
ATAATAAGGTAAAAACCGTTAATTTTTTTAAAAATTATAGCGTTAACGACTTAAAAGGCAGTAAATACAATAAAAAGAGGTAAATAGTATGAACTATGATGTCAAAAAAATGCAAAAGACAGCCCAAACCGCCGGACAGAGCTTGCAGTTATTTACCATAACCCCGCCTAATTTCTCGATTGGTTGTTCCGGCATAAGCGCCGAATGGGGCGCATTTGCAATGCTCGGTTCTGAATTAATGCAGGTTTTACAGTCGATAATTCAGTCAGGCGAAGTATTGGTGTTTGCATTTAATATGGTCTTAGGCGTTTTATGCAAGCAGTGCCAGACCATCATGACGCAAATAGAAGGCATCGCCAACAAACTTAACGGGCTTAATTTTAATTCCTGTCAGACGGCGGAAGCTATGGGTAATATTGCGGGAGCGGAACTCGGAAATATGCTTAATAAAACAAGCGTAGCGGGTGCTACAAACGCTTTTGCGGATACTGTCAGCAACGCTTTAGGCAACGTCTCGAATGCGGTAGGGAACTTCTCCAATACCGTTAACGGCACAATGAATTGCGCTTCTACCCAAGCGGGAGCTCAGGCATTGGTTACGTCCGGATTTACAAGCTGTGGAGCGCAAGCGGTAGCCAATCAATTTCAGGCGGGTTCTCTACTTAGATATTCTTTGTCTCAGGCGCATATCGGATTAATAGGACAATCAAAGCCCGGGTCCGGCGGAGAAAATAATTTAATAGGAGTATTAAGAGGACAGTTTATAGGGGATTTAGTTGGATACCCGTCGGCTTCGAAGGGCGGAAGCTTTGTGGTTAGATATGTTGCGCCGGCGCAAGTTCTTACGCCAGGAACAAGTAATCAGGTGCTTAGCAATGTATTTTCGATGATGCTGCATGGTAGCCAAAATCTGTCTTCTATGGTTATTAATTATCCAGCAAGCGGCTCTAATCCAGCGTCCGGAGTTTCATTATCGCAAATAGAAGGCTTAACCTCGAAATGCTTCCCAGGCTTTATTTTCTACTACAATTACTACTTGCAACAAATAGAAAGCTCTTATTTTGGTTCTCCAGAGCCCAGTTCCACAGATACGACATGTCCAAGCGATCCGGCGGCAAGCTTATCTCAACAACAAATGGACAATTTTGTTACTAATTCATCAATGCCGGTAATTTTAATACTTAAACTTGCGTACGTTACTCAAGACCAATCGTTAGTTTATTCCGCCGCAAACGCAATGGCAGCCGGTTACGCCAAAAACCTTTTTGGCGATATGATTCAGGCGGTACAAAAAAATGTTATGGCGGCTAAAAATATCGATAGAAAACATAAAATAAAACTATACGAAGAATATATCAACCAAATAATGCCGATCCAAAAAGAATTAAATACTCAATACGAAGACGATATAACACTCCTAAACACTCAAACTAAAAACATAGAAGCTTACCAAAATATTAACAAGCAAGTTACGAGCGCTTTAAGTCAGTATGGTCTGGCGGGAGCTTATAATTTTAATCCTTAATGGACAAAAAGCTAAAAGACCAAAAACTTTTATATTAAGGGAAAAAATGAAAGAAAAATTTAGGAATATTATCGAAAAATTAAGCGGTCGTCCGAAAGAAAAAGACATTATTAATAATGAAGAATTTCAGAAAGCAAACGAAAAATATCTTAAAATATTGCAAAAAATAAGAGAAATATCTTTTTATATTTACACCATTGCGTTTATTATTTTTTTTATATCGTATTTTTTAAATATCTTAATTGGATTGGAGCTTCTGTCGTTTTCTTTGTTTATAAGTTTTTTTTCGGTCAACTTCGCTATATATTTTGACATCAAATATCTTAACCTTAAACACCTTAAACAAGGAGAAAAAAAATGAAAAAATTATCGAAGAAGTATCTGTTTTTTATTATGCCTAACGTTTTTTTTATTATTTATTCGATTTATGTTTTTTTATCTGCTGCCAGAATGAATAATTTAGAGCAAAAAATAGGCTTTATAATAGGGATTATCTTCTCTTTGTTAATAATAAATACAGTATTGACAATATTTTATTATATTTTCAAGGATATAAAAGAGTTAAAAAAAGAAAAAAAATAGGAGAAAAACTACCATGTACACTATTTATGCTTTCGGCAACGGCTACATTTTATTTTATATTTTTCAATCTATAGCCTTATTTTTTAAAAACAACAACATCAGTGTTTTATTTACTATATTGGCAATGATAGCGGTAATTTATTACGCCGCAAGGGTTACAATATATCATCAGCATTCGCTTGTTTCTACCGCCAAATACATTATAGCTTTTAGCATAATACTAACTGCGCTTGTTTATAACCAGACTACCGTTATTATAAACGACGTTTCTAATCCTGGAGCTCCAACTAACGCACAGCCTATTAGCAACGTTCCGTGGGGAATAGCTGTTTTATGGTCTGATTTTACGACTTTGCAATACGGGCTTGCCGAAGATTTTACCAACGATTTTTCTACGCCAACCGGCGATAATTTATTATCCGAAGGTTTAGGCGTTTCAATAATACAGCAGGCGGACAGTGCTACCATTTCTACGTCTAATTCATATTTATATCAGGATTATAACCAGTATATTTCAAACTGCGTAGCGCCCGGAGTCGAATCCGGAAATTTAAACGCTTCAGCTTTATTAAGCGCCGGAAACGCAACCGACACGGCTTCTGCCACTTATCAACCGAATAATGCAGCGAGCATATGGCAAATAATGAGTTCTTATACCCTAAACACAGCTTCGGGCGGGGGCGGAAATATGCTTACGGAGTGGTATTCGGGAGTAGGAGCGAACTCGACAACTTTTGAAGCTTCCGGAGCTACTTATCAAAACGGCACTTCAACTACGTGCGCGCAGGAAACCACTTGGCTTCAAACCGCGGTCCAGGATTATATCAACCAGGTAGAAGGTCCGGCAATAGCGGGGGGAGAAGGCTTTGCAAATGCGGCGGCTTATGATAATAGTTTGGGCATTATGAATTCTTTTTTGACTAACGTCCAGCAGTCCGGCCAAAATCAGCTATTTCAAGCGATAGGCGTTAATATGTATGCTCCCGCGATTTTAAAAATGGCGCAAGTGGCAGGTGTCAACGCCAATGGTTTAGCGTATGCAACCGGAACGGCGGAAAATTCAACGAATTCAAGTATGTTTATAAGCGGTATTTTAGCAGGCAAATATATGCCTATAGTCTTCGGATTATTCGAAGCGATAGTTCTAATAGCTTCGGTTATCATTTTAATTCTTATCGCAACACATATGGGCATTAAATACATAAAACTCCTTTTCGAAATTATGCTTATGATAACGATTTGGCCGTCATTAACCGCCGGATTTAACTATATAAGCCAATTAACAATTCAGTCGCAGTATATGACCTATTCAGGCATTGGATATTCGGTTTCCGGAAGCGGCGGAATAACTAATTATTTCGATTCGGCTTTATCCTGGATGGGATATTTGTCATGGTCGGTCCCTATGATGGCTTATGCTATTGCCTCAGGTTCGAGCTACGCTATGACTTCCATGGTTTCAGGTCTATCGAGCGGGTTAAGAACAAATTCGGCGACGGACGCATTAGCTAAAGGCAATGGCAATTTCGGAGTGATGAACGGCAACAATATGAACATGAATAAGTTCGACGTAACGCACACGCAAAATACAGGATGGGCGCCGAATGTAAATCAGGCGGGATTTAACAAAACGTCCACTGCGGGCGGAATAACCGACGTTCAAAAAGATATACCCGGTATAACTAATTCGGCTCAAATTCAGGGAAGCGGAGCAGGAACTTTCAACGATCATGCTTTAGGGTTAAATCAAACTTTTTCGGGCGGGAAGCTGAGTTCCATTGCCGGTTCCTCTATTTCGGCAAGCGAAACGCAGTCAACTATAGCGGGAATTAGCAAAAACCTTACAAACGCAAAATCGGAAGCCAGGACAGCTTCAACAAATTTAAATGCGGCAGTTAGTAATTCGAAAAACTTCTCGAGCACCATAGGCTCTCATTTAACTGGCTCACAAAGGCAAAACTACGACGCAGTCGCGACGAAAAATTTCGATTACATTGTCGATAATAACTCATCTCTGACTGTCGCACAGCAAGACAGTTTAAAAACTCAATTCAGCGCAGGAATAGCCGCAGGAGAATCGCCTATTTCCGCGGGATTTTCGGCAATTTCTTCAACCGACCTAAGCGGAACCGTAAAAGCTTCTCTTGACGATAAGTTTGCAAATGTAATGAAAACGTCGTTTAGCAAAAAAGGCGAACTCAGCTACGTTGCCCAAGGTACGCAGGGGACGCAACTTGTAAATTCGCTGGGCGACGTAATAACCTCTGGCAAGAGCTACCAAAAAGCCGAAAGCTCCGTAAAATCGGCGCAAAGCCAGCTGACTTTCGCGCAAAATAATCAAGCTGTAGTTACTGAATCCGGCATGTTGAGTTTTTTCAAGGCCTACGATGAAAAATACGGCGCGGGTATGAATATTACCGAACTTTCAAATCTTAATAAAGCCGAATACAGCAATCTGCTACACAACAGCGAACCGCTTAAAGAATTTGCGGCAAACAACCCTGAGTTTTTAAATACATTAGGGCAAATAAATGCCGGCGCAAGCGCGATTCCGGGCGTAAATCCAGCAGCTGCGAAAAAAGGAGTTACAGGACTATATAATTCTAATATTCCGACCTATTCACCATTAGCCGGAACGCCGACGCCTGCCTCGGTTAAATCGCAAATAAACATTATGAATACCCAGCCGAAATCCCTAATGAAAGTAGAAAGCGGCGGAAGCGTAAAGCCTGAAGGATTTAATTCTTATCTTGGCGGTTATGTCGATAATTTTTTTAAAACCGGCTTTGAAGACGTCGTGAGATTAGATCACGGCAAAGGCCTTTTAAAATGGACTCCAACTTCATACCAACCGTCAGCTCCGACCATTTCAAATACTACAACAATTTTAAATAATCCGGCAAATCAAAAAATAGAATCTTTTAACGCAAATCTCGCAACCGAAAAATTTAAAATAAATTCATCGCTTCTGCCGGGTTCGAATACCGCAGGCAGTTCTTATTTTAGCGCGTATAGCAATTCCGGTCCGACAAAAACGGCCGACGGAGTTATTACTAACGTAAACAATTTGGGACTTAATCCAGGAGCTTCTAATTTTCCCGAACCTGGTAAATAATCCAGGCGGGCGTTTTTTCTTGGATAAGCGTTTTCTTTTTGCTTCTTTTTCTTTCCGAAAAGAAAAAGAAGGGGCAGTAACTTTAGGGAGAGTTTTCTTATGACAATACGCGAATTTTTAAAAGATATAAAGAAAGACGATAAGCAAAAAGAAATACTAAGATTTTTTGAAGATAGATGGTTGGGCGAAGTACTTGGCATAGACGATTTTTACGACATGGACGAAGAGCTGGACAAAGCTCTTGAAAAAGACTGCTGGGTTCTTAAAGAGTTTATAAGAATTTTTGAGATAGAAAAAAAGTTAATCGGAACGAAAGATTTTTTAACGGACAAAATTGGTTATCCTAAAGAGAATTATGCAGGGTTTGAATATTCCTGTCCGGATGACGAGCGTTAGGAAAATTTTTTTATGTAGATTAAGGATAATTTTTTTCTTTTGCTACTTTTCTTTTTTTAAAAAAAAGAAAAGTAGGGGACGAAATTTCTTATGTTAATAAAAGAGGAGAAAAAACAATGCAAAAAAATAAATTTTTTTTAGTTCTATATTTTTTATTTGTATTATTTTTGAATTCAAAAGTTTACGCCGGAGTCTGCAAAACTGGAGATACTATTTTTACCGAACCGCCGGCCGGTATTTTTACGGCCGTTGATTGGGCAGGGATTTTTCCTATAAGGGTAGGCGGCAAACCTGTCGTCCCCGGCATACCGGACGAGCAGGATTATCAGCCGCCAGTCTGTCTTTGTCAGAGGTTACCGCCGCCGGTCCCGCCTATCCCCGGAATAACTTTTTCAATGTGGCAGCCGGCGCATTTAACCGAAGTAGTGCAACAGCCATATTGCTTTCAATCGTTCGGTTTAGCGATTACTAATCCCACCGGAGTTTACGGCTACGGAAATCAGTCTAAACATCCGAAGCATTATTCGTTTTATCAGTCGCATTATTATAACTTTCCTATATTAAATATTTTAGGCATAGCTCAGGATTTAATCTGTTTACAGTCTCCTTTCGGTTCCAATATTAATATACCTTTTATATCCGAGCCCGACCCTATGTGGCAGTCGGATATATTAGCCACGTTCGGAAGTCCCGAAGCCGTCCTTTTTGCAAATCCTATAGCGCAGACGTCGTGCATTGCCGATTCTGTCGCCGCTCAAACTTATCAGCCTTTAGACCCTATGTTTTGGTGTATGGGTTCCTGGGGCGGAGTATTTCCTATCGACGGCGATATAGGCGGTTCGAACGACCCCGTTCAAAATGCGGCGGGAATAGCCGCTAAAACGCAGTTTTTAATGCATCAGTATTTAGACCAGTTTGGCACTGTCGGGCCGCCAACATATACAGGCGTATGTCAAGACTATCCCGACCCTATATGGATAAAGTCCGCGGTCAGATATGATTTATCGATGCCCGTGCCGGAGCCGGTAGTCCAACCTATAGGACAAACCGGTATTGTTTGGACTATGTTGAAAGATTTACCTGCATTAGGCGGTAATTATGTATTTACGACGTTTACGGAACAGGACTGCTGCGCATTTTAAAACTAACTTTATATATGAGCAAAAAAAATTTAGTAGAAAAAAATTTTATTAGACCGACTCGCATTGTGCCAGACGTAAGTTCGTGCGCCCCCGGCGCGGGCGGTCAGGTAAACGATTTTTTTAACGCCGA